>SKMT01000342.1 GCA_007120915.1 Myxococcales bacterium
CCTCCCCGGCGTCGATCCCCACTCTCCAAAACCTCGGCGATGCGCTCGACCTCCAGCTTGCCGCGACCCACGTCCACCAGCGTGCCCGCCATGATCCGCACCATGTGGTGCAGAAAGCTCATCCCCTCTACGACCACCTCGATCATCGCCGGGGGCTTCTCCACCACCTCAACTCGCCGAATATCCCGAACCGTGGTGTCGCTCTCACACTTTGAAGCCCGAAACCCCGCAAAATCATGCTCTCCCACGAACAACTCCGCGCCCTGGCGCATCGCGTCGATGTCCAGCGGAAGCGGCACCTGCCAGGTGCGGTTGCGCAAAAAGGGATGCACAAACCGGTGGTTCCAGATCCGATAGCGATAGATCTTGCCCCGCGCATCGTGGCGGGCATGAAAGTCGTCGTCTGTCTCTTCGACGCGCACCACGCAGATGTCGTCGTCGGTCAACGCGTTCAACCCCCGCGAAAAATCCCAAAGCTCACGATCGCTGTCGTGGTAAAAATGCGCCACCTGTCCCACCGCATGCACACCCGAATCGGTGCGCGACGCCCCCTGGACTTTCACCGGCTCGTCAGCGTCCAGAATCGCAGTGGCTGCCCGGGTCAACTCCCCCTCGATGGTCGGGTCCACAGGCTGGATCTGCCAGCCGCAGTAGTTCGTGCCGTCGTAGGCGACTTTGAGTCGAATCGTTACCACTGACCCACCCCTAGAATTCAAACGCCAACCCCGCCGCCCAGTGGTTTGATCCGAGGTTGATCCCGTCGCCGAAAACATCGGTACGTGTCCAGTTGTACTCGGCGAACAAAAACGTGTTCTGCACACCCCACAGATAACTCATCGACGCCGATCGTCTGGGGTCGAAGAAGTCGAGATGAAGATGCAGTCCCAGCGTCGCGTGGATCCCGGCGGTGCCACCGACCCCGCGCTGTCCATCGATCTCCTGGGTGTCTCCGGAGGCGTCGGTGGCGCGCCAGAAGTTGTAATTCAGCCCCGCCTTCACCACCGGCACCAGCGGGATGTTGTGGTTGTGGGCGCTGTAGTCGTAGCGATACACCAGCGAGGTCTTGAGCGGAATGTTGCGAAGCGCCGACAGGTCATCGGAGTCGACCTCCGTACCTTCTTCGTCGACCATCGTCGCGCTGACGCGCCCGTAGCCGGCGTGCAGGCCCACGCTGAGCGTGCCGAACTCGCGCCACAGATGGTAGTCGTAGGAAATCTCGCCGTAGAACATCGACCGGTTGCCGAAAAACGCCTCGTAGGGCCCGTCATCGCCGAACTCCCGGTCGACCATCGGGTGGTAGGGCCCGAGCTTGAACTCGAACATCCCCGAAGTGTCGACTTCGTAGTTCGCCTGGGCTTCACCGACCGCGCCGAGCATCATCGCCGCTGCCGCGACAAAGGCCACGCACGCCGCTGCAATCCGTCGAACGTTGATAGCTGATGTCATCGTCGTCTCGCCTCGTTGTCACAACTGCACACTTCTGCCGTCTGTCGGGCCCGACCCGGCGCAACAACGCGCATCAAACCCAGCATCGCCACAATCACTACCAGCCAACTGAGCGCCGCCGCCGGCGCCGTTTGACCACCGGCCGCACAACCGTAGCCGCCCTGCTCTGAGCCGCCGCGGTCCACATAAAAGTCCCAGAATCCGTCGGTCTCGATCACCGTCGCCGAGATTGGCGCCGACACGAAACTCCAGTTGCCCGCCCGATCCCGGGCGACCACACCGACATAGATCGTCTCACCGGGAGAAAAACTGCCGTCGACCTCCCCCGACTCCTCCCCGGTGACCGTGTCCGGGCCCTGCAGGTCATCGATAGAATCACCCTCGGAAAACTCCTCGCTGGAGTAGACCACGGCGTGCGAATCGACGTCGTCCGACTCCGAGGGGTCGAACTCGACGCTGATGGTATTCTCGGTGACGAACGCGTCGTTCAACACCGGGGTTTCGGGGCGAATGAAGTCGACGACCAGCCGCAGCTCCGAGTGTTCATAGCCCCGGTCATCCGCGTAGTTTTCTTCGTCGCGCACTGCGATCTGGATGCGATAGCTGCGGTCTAATTCGCCGGCTTCGCAGTCCTCGTCGTCGAGATCCAGAAACGACTCCAGCGGCACGTTGAAGCTGATCTCGTCGCCCACTTCGTTGACGGAGTAGTGCTCGTCGCTGATCTCGGTGCAATCCTCGTCGACCTCGTCGCCGGGCCCGGCAAGACAGGCAAAGGAGCTGTCCCCCCGCTCGCCGGAGTACCGAAAGGCTCCCCCGAAGTGGTTAGTATCGTTGAAGTCGATGATGTGGGTCTCGGAGGCGACGAAACTGCCGTCGAACACCGAGTCCTCGTCGAGCAGTTCATCACACTGGTCGATGCCCGCATACGCGGAGGTACCGGCATCGTCGATGCGATGCTCCCAGTGGGAGACGATGGACGCCTCACCGATAAAGTCCGTCGTCAACGGCTCACCGGCACTGGCCACCGCCGGCAACGCTGACACCCCGACGACGACCACCGCCGCCATGGCGACTGCGGGCGACTTCTTCCACAACTGATGGTTCATTGACGCTCCCCGGCAAGATGTTCGGCGATCTGCACGGCGTTCAGCGCCGCGCCTTTGCGTAAATTGTCACTGACAACCCAGAAATGCAGCGTGTTCTCGCGGTGCACATCCCGGCGAATCCGCCCCACCCAACACGGGTCGGTGCCGGTGGCGGGCCTGGAACGCGGATATTCTGCATTGTCAGGATTGTCCATCACTTCCACTCCCGGCGACTCGGCGAGCAACTGACGCACCTCGTCGACATCGACGTTTGAGCCCAGGTCCGCGGTCACCGCCTCGCTGTGACAGCGCACCACCGGGATGCGCACACAGGTCGCCGAGATCTGCATCTGAGAATCGTCCATAATTTTCCGGGTCTCCCGGACCATCTTCAGCTCTTCGCGGGTGTAGCCGCTGTCGTCGAAAACATCGATATGAGCCAGCGCGTCGAACGCCAGGGGATGGGCAAACGTCGACGGTTCCGGTTCTTGTTCCCCCGCCATGTACGCGCCGACCCCTTCCAGAAGCTCGTCGACTCCGCTTTGACCCGCGCCAGAAGCGGACTGATAGGTGCTGACCACCACCCGTTCGATTCCCCATCGATCGGCGATCGGCTTCAGTGCAACCACCATCTGAATCGTCGAGCAGTTGGGGTTGGCAATGATCCCGTCGTGGCTGCCGATGGCCTCCGCGTTGACCTCCGGGACCACCAGGGGAACATCGTCGTCCATCCGAAACGCACTGGTGTTGTCGATGACCACCGCCCCGGCGTCGGCCGCCCGATGCGCGTGGGCCCGGCTGACCGACGACCCCGCCGAAAACAGCGCGAAGTCCACCCCGTCGAAATCGGCCTTCTCCAGGTCCTCGACGACCACCTCGCCGCCGCCCCACTCGATGCGCTTGCCTGCCGAACGATGAGAAGCCATCACCCGCAGCCGACCCACGGGAAACTCCCGCTCTCTGAGAATCGACAGCATCTGACGGCCCACCGCCCCGGTCGCCCCGACCACTGCCACGTCGAATTCGCCTCGACTCACCTGTCACCTCACTGTCAGGTCTATTGCAACTGCCGCCGAACGACGACAAAACGGAGGGCGAACGTTACACCAACCCCACAGATGGGACAACCGAGGGCGAAAACGACTGGGTCATCATCGCTGGTAGGTCGATAACCAGCCCCCATCGATTCAATCTGTGTAAAAAAAGGGGATAGGGAGATAAGGGAGATTGGGAGATTTGATTGTGTTCCCAGATCGACGATTTGATGTTGGGTGATCTCACGTATACACCAACACTACTCTGTGTGCATCGCCTCACACCGGTAAGCGCCGATTTTACAGGGCCAGCCAGTTTATTATCCCCCTATCCCCACTATCTCCGTATCTCCTCTTGCTTACACATCCCCCTGCGGTTTACCACCATCGCCAACAACCCCAGAAGGGCCACCGCAACCCCCGCCGGCAACACCGTGCCGCCCGATGATTGACATCCGCAACCGCTGCCCAGGCCATCTCCATCGTGCACGATGTGCACCGGCTCCGACGTCGGCCCCTTCCGGCCGTAGGGATCCACCCACGTGGCGTTCACCGTCACATCGATGGGCTCGGCATGACTGTCTGCATCGCTCCATCGAAATACAAAGTCATGCTCGTCGTCTTCATCGGTCTCCTCCCGGTCGTGCACCAACGGCACGATCGGCTCACTCGGGGGCTCAAAACTCTCCGGATACGTCCCCTCGACCTCGAACAGCAATCCGTACTCGGCGCCCTCACCTTCGTCGCCGGCAAGTTCCAACTCGTAGCCCACTGCCCGTACGACCCACTCTCCCGTCGCACGGCTGTTACACATCGTCGACTCTTCCCAGAACCTGGTCGACTCACCGCGGCTAATCTCGCCTGCCTCAACAGCTACCGGCTGCTCTGGAAATGCTGCCTCTTCGGGCGGTTCCGCATCACTGGTGCTGAAGGAGGTGTACGTGATGTAATCGGGCGGCATCGTACATGCCCAACACACCGCCGGAACCACCATCACCCCCGCCACAACTGCGGCCGCCATCATCCATTGGCTCGTTGAGCCATTCATTTTTTCGCCCCGTTGGTGAACAAATCCTGCGGTATGCATCACCGCCAAAGTATCAGATGTATCGCCCCGTTGCGAAACTGAGGATTTCCATCCCTCTATCTCCCTCATCTCCGTATCTCCTCTTCTTACACATCTCACATCTCCCCTGCTCTCCCCCGACGGCTCCAGTACTGAACATCCGCTCAAACTTGACCCGTCGGTCAGTCTTTTGGTAGCGTCCAGCCTTGCCGGAAATCGCCGGAATTACCGGGCGTGATTCGACCGGTCGGGGCGACGGATACCGGCAACACACGTAACCGCTTCGTTCCGGCTTTAGGGATCACCCGTTCGGCCGAAAGGACACGAAGGTATCGACGGACTCACCCCCCCCCTCTGGAGGCA
>SKMT01000531.1 GCA_007120915.1 Myxococcales bacterium
CAACTCCGTGATCGGCGAGGCCCGCCAGCGCCGCGGCGACTTCTTCGACTCCTTCATCAATCCCAAACACCGGCTTCCCGTCGCCGCCGCCGCGCTGCTGGACGAACTCAACGGCGACATCACCGCCCCACTTCGCAACCACCCCCGAGGCTCGCGCATCCTGTGGGCCCTCGCCCGCGGCTACGGCGATCAGATCGTCGCCGGCACGGGCGAACTGCTTGCCATCGACACCGGCGACACCGGCAAAGCGCTGCTTCGCGACGCCATCTACAAGTCGCTCATCGAACTGGGCGTCGCCCACCCCCGCGACGTCCACGACCATCTACGCAGCGAATACGGCTACAGCGGCCAACGCTCCGCCGTCAGCGGCTGGCTGCGCCGCTTCCTCGAAGAAGCCCGCGTACAGCGGCTGCCCAACTCCACCTACTACGTCCCCGGCGACACCCGCGAAAAGACCTTCGAGCGCTGGACCGAACGCCCCGACCTCGTGCGCCGCGCCGCCGCCCACGAAGACGCCACCGACCTCCCCGAAGAGGTCCGCGCCGCGATGGTCGAGTTTTTCTCAGAGTGGGACCCGCGCGAAGAGTTGGTGGAGGCGTTGCGGGTCGGTGCCGGCCAACAGTAGGCGTCGGCTCGACGGGCAACGAAACGAACCTATTGGAGCCGATGTCATCCCCAGGCACCGAGACGAGCCCTGCGAGGAAACGGGGCTGACATCGCAACACCGCTTCGATGAACCTCCGCGGCGCGATGACAGCCATGCTGCGTCGCTTCGCTCCTCGCACGGCCTGGGGATGTCATCGGCTCCAATCGTGCTTTCTCCCTACGATTACAGGATGTCATCGGCTCCAGTCGCGCCTTCGATTTCGCTCAGCGTCTACCCTTCGTTCTCTTCTTCCTCTTCCTCGACGAACACCGGAACCTCCCAGAAGCGCTTTCGCCAGTGGCGATACCAGCGGCGAATGTCGTCTTTGAACTCCGGCGGGTAGTCGTGGATGCTCGAAAATTCCCAGTCGAACGGGTCATCGACCAGCCCCGCCTTCACCGGGTTGAGAAGCGTGTAAAACCTCATGTTCGATAGATGGCCCGCATCGCGGGCATAACGATCGAAGTAGTCTCGCTGCCACATTTGACCGGACTTGCCGATCAGCCGGTTGATCATCAGCCCGGTGTAGCTCTTGAAGTCCTTGCAGATCTTGCCAACCGGCCTCTCCGGTCGGGTGTACACGAAGTGAATGTGGTTGGGCATTACCACCCAGTCGCCCAACGAGTAGGCGTCGCCGTCGTAGAATTCGAGCGCCTCCTCGACGATCTTCGCCGCCTTCGGTCGGCGCAGCACACAGCTTCCGAGTCCGTCGTCCAGGTAGCGCTGTGCCAGTACTCGCCGGCGCTCGTCGTCGGCCTCTTGTTTCAGTTTTGCGAGGATTTTTTCGGGCAGTGAGTCGTGCAGACGAATGGTGATCATCTGCGGGCGGCCCCCCGCCTCGCAGTGTGGGAGAAACGCTCCTTTGTACATCCGGTCGCGGTCGAAGCCCATAACCGTTGTCCTCCGGAGGGGGATGTTCCCGGGCTTACGGCTGTCAGTACTGATGGCCGAGAGCGTGTGCACCGATGGGTCGGTGGCAATTGATGGTTCGAATCTTCCGGGCGGTTGGAGCCGATAACATCTTGCTGGTGCATCGGTCGGCGAAGCTCCGCGAGGCGATGACACCCGCGCTGCGTCGCTTCGATCGTATTGGAGCCGATGTCATCCCCAGGCACCGTGACGAGCCCTGCGAGGATACGGGGCTGACATCGCATCGCCGCTTCGATGAACCTCCGCGGCGCGATGACAGCCACGCTGCGTCGCTTCGCTCCTCGCCCGGCCGAGGGTGTCACCGGCTCCAATTGGTTGCCGTCGTAATAGCTACGAGTCTTCCTGATTCTCTGGCGTAGCCGCCAACTTTCTCAAGTCCAGAAGTGGTAACTGGAATTTCTCTTTTGCTTCGGACATCAGACGTGACACGAACGGGCGTAACATCCCGAGCATAATCACCGTAATTCGCGACTGGCAGATTTTCTCGAAGTTCTCCCGTTCCAGCGAACCGTCATGAGTGACGAATGCCAGGTAGCCGAGTGACAATTCGAAAGGCGGGGTTTCGGTATTCCAATCCACCTTTACAGCTACCTTAACGAGCGCCTCATCGGGATCGTCTTCGCGAAAACCAACGCCAATCTCAAGCCCCAACTCATAATCCGTCTCTTCAGAATCGGATCCGCCCGCCCCCCGTTCGAAGTGAACGGACTGAAGTGCAATCTCGCGGATTTGTACCGGGCTCAACTCGACGTCAGTCATTACGCAACCATATCGTCGTAGGCTCGTTGGTCCAGATCATCAGACTCAATGTCGTCACTGGATACGACAAACTGTTCTCGTCTGACTATCGTGATCGACTCTGGCTCAACAGGTTCTTCAGTATCTACGTCGAAGGCCTTCACCAGTGCAGTAAGCCCCACATGTATCGACGTGCGGAACGCTTCACCAAGCTCGTGTAGCCCTACGAGAAACCGGCGGATATCATCGAGATTCCACTCGGTTTCCGACCCTGTATCCATCTCCACGGAACCGGAAGGTTCTTCTAATTGATCTCCAACTGGGGAGGTAGCTTGCAAGGCAATGCTGCCCAGGCCGGGGCCTTCGAACTCGTAATCCTTCAGACTTTCGCGGTATGCCTCCACTTCGGAAGCCAACTCCTCATCCGAAGCCTCCTCCATTTCTTCGAGAACCTCCCCGAGTCGTTTTTCGAGTTCACTGGTCATCGCATACCTCGTACTCTTGAATGATGGCGGGGTCGAAAACGACAATTACCATTCTGAAGCTAACCAGCAATGACGTCGAGCCTACCGTTTCCATAGTAGACTCGTCCGACTGCATATGCACGGGCACTCTGATCGATGAGAAGCTCGTGCCCTTTTGTTCAAGTCGTTGTCTGGCAATACGTATCAGAGCACCGTCCTCGGTACTGCCCTGCTGTTGAAGTTTTTTCAATTGATTGGCCAGCGCCGGATTTTCCTCGGAAAATCCTCGTAATTTCTTCAACAGGTTCTGCGCAAATACCGTTGTAAAGTCCAGGCAGTCACTGAGATCAATTTTTGCGCGAATCACTGTGGGGTTTTGCTCGCTATACCTTGTGTCAGCCCACCATCTGGCCGTCGATTGGTCATTGTCCCAGAAATAAATCCCTGGACCGAGCCAGCCCGTTATTGATTTCGGCCACTGCCCGGTTTCTTCCAATTCTTCAAACCGAGTTCGGGGACAGCCATGGTAACCGATAGCGTTGTACTGCACGACAAGCTCCGACACCGATCTAATGAAAACCGACGGGAGGGACTCCTCATTCCCCACTGAACGGTACCAATAACTCGGCGGGCATCACCTGTACAGATGGCAGTGAGAATGATTGCAGCCGCGCCGACTGGCGCCGATGAGGTTTTGCTTTCTTCGGTGCTCCCCCCGTTTGCGATAACAGCCACGCTGCGTCGCTTCGCTCCTCGCCCCCCCCTGGAGATGTCATCGGCGCCATAAGCGTAGATACGGATACTTCGCTCCGAATCCGCAGAGCACCGTGATAAAACCGTTTTATCCATTGATGGTCACTGCTGTGCAGCGAGTCCGCCATGCCCAACCTTTTCATCGACACGGGTTACCAGCTCACCGAGGAAGATCGGCTGACAAACGCGCTGACCGCTCTGCTGGAACATGCAGATCGAGAGGTTCTGCTCGCATTTCTCCAACACCTCACAGCCGTGGCACCGCGACTGGAGAAGACGCCGGTGGGTTTCGAACTACAGCCGGCATTCTCTTCGAGTCGGCCCGACGCACGGATGGTCCTGCCGGAACTCGTTATCGTTATTGAGACGAAGCGAGGCGATGACCTCGACGAAGAGCAGTTTCGCCACCACTGGGACCACATCCGCGAGCAAACGACGACGCCGACCATCCTCGTTGGCCTGACCGGCCACCACGTCTCACCGGCGCTTATCTCGGAGTTGAATGAAGACGCTCCCGACAGGCTCGAGGCGACCCACCTGTCCTGGTCGGACTGGTTGGCAAGCGTCGTCGAACTGAAGGAGAGCTTCGAGCAGGGTAGTGCCACTCATCTCCTCCTTTCGCAGTTCGAAGAGTACATGCGCTCGTTGGGCTACTGGCACTTCGACGGTTCGCCGGTCGAGCGGATCCGCGACTACGGTCATACGCTCCAGCGTCACTACCAGATTCACCGCGACCGGACTCGGCCTTATCTACTGGAGCGGATGGAGTGTCTCACCGACCTGATCGCCGAACGGGTAACCCGGCATGGTAGCTGGGACGTCAGCGAATGGGGTCCGCGTGGGGCCTTCGGCGCTCAAAGAACGGGCATCGTGCGCGCTGATCGGGTCATCAACGAACTGGGGTCGCACACTCGGTACCGACTCTCTCTGGAGTTCAATGCCGAACAAGAACTCGAGTTTCGATATTACCTGACCATGCCCTCCAGCGAGTCACATTTCAGCTCGCTCGGTGACCACCTTCTGGAACACCGCGGCGAAGTCGATGCGCTCGCGCCCTTTTCGAGATACGGATACTGGGAGAACTATGAGGGCTTTCACCTTCGCAAAACTGCCCCGCTGAAGTTAGTGCACGGTTTCCTCGATGGGGAGACCCAAGCGACCACCACGTTGGCCGGGGACGTGGGAAGGTTCGTGAGCGCCGTCGACGAACTCCTCGATGGCTTCGTCGATCAATGAGCCCGATGGATCTCGCTATCCCTCCGCCCGGCGATGTCTCGGTGGATGACAATGCTCTATCGGGCACGACTGCCTCCGGGCTGTCGGCAGTACCAGCCGCGAGCTCCGCGCAGCGGCGGGCCGGTACCCCCTGCGATGACAGCCGCGCTGCGTCGCTTCGCTCCTCGCACGTCCTGGGGATGTCATCGGCTCCAATCGAAATCATCACCCACATCGTCCATGA
>SKMT01000159.1 GCA_007120915.1 Myxococcales bacterium
CAGGTCGACGCGTTGCGCATGTCCGCCGCCCAGCCCATCGACTACCTGGTGGTGCCCCGGTTTATCGCCACCACCATCATGACCATCGTGTTGAGCATCTTCGCGGTGCTCGTCGCCTACAGCGCCGGCGCTGTCACCGCTCAGCTCGCTTTCGGGCTAAACGTCCGTACCTTTTTCGATATGAGTTTCATCGGATGGTTCGATATTCTGCTCGGTCTGAGCAAAGCATTCTTTTACGGAATGGCCATCCCCATCGTCGCCTGCCACGCCGGGCTGAACGTCTTCGGCGGCAGCGCCGGCGTCGGACGCGCCACCACCAACGCTGTGGTCAACGCCAGCCTGGCGGTGGTGATTCTGGACTTCATCATCTCCGGCGTCGGCTACATCATCCTGTCCCTGGTAAGCTGATTTGAGACGACACCACCTGATAGCACTACCGATTGCAGCGATGGCGGCGATCTGTACCTTCGTCGGCCCCACCGGACCGGTCGGCGCCGAGGCCGAAGAGGTCCACCTTCCCATCGTCGGCCGCCAGTTCGTCACCGTGGGAGCGGAAGTTCGCGGCGGCCCGGTGCTCGACTACGGTGGCGACAGCCTCGCCGCCACCCCCACCGTCGGCCCCCGCGGGCGCATCGGGCTGCAGCACATCCTCTCCGAGCGCTTCTCCATGAACCTGGAGGGAGCATTCGGCGCCACCTATCTCGCCGATCACACCATGGCCCCCGGCGGCGACGGCGACGCACAGCTCGCCTTCGATTTCACCCTGGGGATGCTGGGGCGCTACTTCGCCGTCGGCCCCACCTCAAGCTGGACCTTCGCCGGCGGGGTTCACTACCGGCGCGCCGGCCTCAGCGAAGGCTCGCTGCTTCAGATGGGCGTCGAGGGCCGCGTCGGCTACACCGTCTGGACCGACGACGAGCGTTTCTTTATCGTCGAACTCGGCGTTCACGCCCCGTTTATGGAGGGGCTGAGCATGCCTCAGCGAAGCCTCGAAGATATCGAGGACACTCCCGACGACGTACCCGACGAGTTCTACCAGCCCTCCGCCTCCATCGGCATCCAATGGGCATTTTAGGGCAGGTGGTAGGTGGTCGGTGGTGGGTGGTTGGTGGTCAGTGGTCGGTGGTCGATATCGGGTCGCTGCTGTTTGATGCTGACTGATTGAGCAACCGAGTCTTCTGTCTTCTGTTTTCTGTCGTCTGTCCTCTGTTTTCTGTCTTCTGTCGTCTGAACCATGGGTTCCATCGAATTCCGCAACATCTACAAGAGCTTCGGCGACAACCACGTGTTGCGCGGCGTAGATCTGCAGGTCGACTCCGGTGAGATCTTCTTTGTCATCGGCCAGTCCGGCGCCGGCAAAAGCGTGCTGGTCAAACACCTGATCGGACTGCTTCGCCCCGACCAGGGCCGGGTGTTTCTCGACGGACAGGACGTCACGGATCTGAAGGAAAAGCAGTTTTATCCCATCCGTAAACGCTGCGCGATGGTGTTTCAGAACTCGACGCTCTTCGACTCCATGACCCTTCGAGAGAACGTCGCCCTGCCCATCCGAAAGCACCTCGGCGTCAGCGAAGAAGAAGCCGCCGAGCGCGCCGACGCCGAACTCGAAAAGGTCGGAATGAAGCGCTATGCGGAGCGGTTTCCCGCAGATTTCGGCGACGGAATGCGCAAGAAAGTCGCCATCGCCCGGGCGCTGACATTGGACCCGGAGTTCGTGATTTTCGACGAGCCGACCACCGGCATCGACCCCATCTCCGCGGCCATGGTCGACGACCTGATCAAACATCTGTCCGACCACCTGGGCGTCACCTCCATCGTCATCAGCCACGATTTGCGCAGCATCTTCGGAATCGCCGACCGCATCGCCATGCTCTACCAGGGCAAACTGATCCTCGATGGCACCCAGGAGGAGTTCAAGAACAGCGACGACCCCATCGTCCAGCAGTTCATCCAGGGGCTGCCCGACGGACCGATGGAGGTCTGAGGTCGGTTATTGGTTATTCGTTATTGGTTATTCGTTATTGGTTGTTCGTTATTGGTTAATGGTCAGTGGTACATGCGACCCGTTGTACAACCCGGACCTCCCACGACCCCACGACCCCACAACCTTACGACCTTACGACCGTTGATAAACAATCCGCGCCGGGCCACAATGGCCGCCGTTCGGAATCTATCCGCCGTTTTGCGGCGTTACTGACCCGCCACATCTTCTGCCGGGCGAGACTCAAGACATGCAAAAGAAAGAAACTGCCATCGAGGTCAAAGTCGGAGCGCTGGTGTTGTTTGCCACCGCTCTGCTGGTCATCTTTGTGTTTCTGTTGGGCGACGTACGCCTGGGCGACCAGTTTCAGATCCACGCCCAGTTCGAAACGGCGGCCGGGCTCAAACCGGGCGCCGACGTGGCGATCTCCGGCATCGATGTCGGCAACGTTCGCGCCGTGGAGTTCGAAAAGAACACCGACCCCGAGTTGGGACTGCCGGCGGTGGCGGTGCAGGTGACCATGAACGTCGACGAGGAGTACGCCGACGCCATCCGCGAGGACTCCAATTTCTACATCACTACCCGGGGCGTGCTCGGCGAACCGTACATCGAGATCATGACCGAATCCTTCGACGCTCCCGCCGTCGAAAGCGGCGCCGTGCTACGTGGCTCCGACCCGCCGCGTATGGAGATTATCCTCGAACAGGCCACGGAAATGCTGGAGACCGTGCTGGACATGCTGCGCGACGATCACGAAGAAGTCGGGGAACTGGTGCGCAACGCCGCCACTTTCTTCGATACCATCGGCGGTGCAGTCGGCGACAACCGCGAGACCGTCGACTCCGCGCTGCAGGGTCTGGACACCACCACCAGCGAAGCGGGGCAGTTCCTCACGTTGCTCAACAGCGCGATGGGCGAAGACGGTGAGCGGCTCGACGCCATCGTCGGCGACGTCTCCGCCACCTCACGCAGCGCACGCAACATCACAGGCGAACTCGACGGCGAGATCGGCCCCATCGTCGATGACGTCTCCGAGACCGCCGCCACCGCCCGCGACGTCTCCGAGAGCGCCGAACGCATCATCGTCGACAACGAAGGTCGCCTGATCGCAAGCGTCGAAAATATCGAGACCAGCACCGAGAACCTCGAAAAGATCTCCGAGGACGGCATGGAGGTGATGGGCAAGGTACGTGACGGCGAAGGCACCGCCGGCGCCCTGCTCGTGGACCGCGAACTCTACGAAGACATCCGCGACATCACCCGCACCATCAAGCAGCAGCCCTGGCGGATTCTCTGGAAAGAGTAACCGAGCCGACGACTCACGACCCACGACCTCACGACCGAAGGTCAGTGGTGATGATGATGCGGGTCGTGGGGGTCATCGATCTCGGGCTGTAGCTCCGGAGGTACCGGCAGCCCCTCCTCCTCAAGAAACTCCCGCTCCAGCCGCTGTTCCAGCTCTTCGATCCGGTCGTCGATCAACGCCCGTTCCACCCCGGTCGGGATGTCTTCGCGGGCCTTGTCGAAGTGATCACGCGCTTTTTCCGGTTCATCCAGATAGACACTGTACAGGGTGGCGAGCTGAATTCTGACGCTCAACCGGTCATCACTGGGCGGTTCCATATCAACCATCGCTTCGAGCACCTCGGCCGCCCGTGTAAATTCACCGCGCTGCTGGCGCGCACTGCTGTAGATTTCATGACCCTGCAGATGACGAGGCGCCGTTCGCATCGCCTCTGCGCCGTGTTCGACGGCAACACGCATCCGCCGCTCCCCAACCTGGATCTCCCCGGCATGGACGTGGAAACGCGCATCATAGGGACGCATCTGAAGCGCCTCTTCCACCAGCTCCAACCCCTTTTCCCGGTCTCCTTCCACACGGTGGGCCACGGCGATGTTGTACAGCACCTCCGCGTGGGCCGGGTAGGTCTCATGGGCACTTTCGTACAGCTCGATGGCGTCGTACTGCTGGCCCATCAGCATCAGATGATCGGCGTATCCACGGTCCAGCGCCGACTTTGCATGAAGCACCGCCGGAATCACCATCGCTGCGGCTACGACCAGCGACACCGCCACCGTTCCAAAGCGCACCCAGGGGGTGTTCTCGCCCGCTGTGACCACGGACAACCATCCGTGGCCGCCGTGGCGTCGCGCTGCCTCGCCCACCGCCAGCGCCGCCGCTCCCACAAACACCACCGCCGAGCTGACAAGCTCCAAAAGTGGCACAAACAGCATCGCCGCCGCGCCGATGACCAGCGCTGTGGCCAGCGCCCAGGTGATAATACTCTCCTTCTGCCCCGCCCCACCGGCCGCACCGGCGCGACGCATTCCTGCGCCCACCGCTGTAGCTACTCCCAGCAGCCACAACACGAACAGGATCAGCCCCACCGCCCCCTGTTCGACCACGATTCGCGCGTAGTCGTTGTGCGGCGACTTAAACGCCGGATACCGCTCGAACATCCTATCGACGTGCGGGTCTGAGATATCGACTACGTCGGTCTGGCTGAGCCACCATCCGCCGGCGCCGTGGCCGATAATCGGCTCCTTCTGCCACAGCCCGCGGGTCACACTGTTCAGGTAGGAGCGGAACCGATGATCCGGGTACGACTCCACGCGGTCGGAGGCGAAGTACCACCAGCTCATCCGCGGCCGTTGCGCCCTCTCACTGTCAAATTCTCCGCTCGCGCTCACCCGGGGCAGATCATCGGCCGCCGTCGGCGCATCGGGCCGGTCGAACATCATCGATCCACCGATGGCCACCGCCAACACCAGCACACCGAGCCCGGCGGCAAGCCAGCTATTGCGCCCACCCTCAGCACTCGTGAGCAATCCGACCACCACCGCCATCGCCACCATCGACGCCGCCATCACCCCCAGCACCAACGTGTCGGCCACCAGTCCCAGATGCAGCGTCCCCGACAGAAGCGCCGCCGCCAAAAACCACCGTCTCGCCCCCCGCGACACCGCCACTCCACCGATCAGAAGAAC
>SKMT01000466.1 GCA_007120915.1 Myxococcales bacterium
CGAAGATATGCTCCAGAAGCTGGTGGAGATGCAATACGAGCGGCGTGACTACGACTTTCACCGCGGGACCTTCCGGGTGCGCGGGGATGTGGTCGAGATCTTTCCGGCCCACGAAGAAGAGCAGGCGATTCGGGTGGAGTTTTTCGGCGACGAGGTTGACGCGATCTACGAGATCGATCCGCTGAGAGGAAAGCGCATCAAGCGGCTGTCGAAGATCGCCGTCTATCCCAACACCCACTACGTGGTGCTGCCGGAGAAGAAGAAGACCGCGCTCGAATCGATCCGGGAGGAACTGAACGAACGGGTCGAACACTTCGTCGCCCAGGGCAAGCTGGTGGAGGCCCAGCGCATCGAGGAGCGCACCCAGTTCGACATCGAGATGATCGCGTCGATGGGCTACTGCAAGGGCGTAGAGAACTACTCGCGGCACTTCACCGGGCGCGACCCGGGAGAGCCGCCGCCGTGCTTGCTTGACTACTTTCCCGATGACTACCTGATGGTCGTCGACGAATCGCACGTCACTGTCCCCCAGATCGGCGGGATGCACCGCAGTGACTACTCGCGCACCGACAAGCTGGTGGAGCACGGTTTTCGGCTCCCCAGCGCATTCGACAACCGCCCGCTGAAGTTCGAGGAGTGGGAGGAGAAGCTCAACCAGATCATCTACACCTCTGCGACCCCCGGCGACTACGAGCTGGACAAATGCCAGGGTGTGGTCACCGAGCAGATCATCCGACCTACCGGGCTGATCGACCCGGAGATCGAGATCCGCCCGGCGTTCGAACAGGTCGACGACTGCTACGGTGAGATCCGAAAGCGCGTCGAGGCCAACGAGCGGGTGCTGGTGACCACGCTGACGAAGCGAATGTCCGAAGATCTGACCGACTATCTCACCGAGCTGGGCATCAAGGTTCGCTACCTGCACAGCGACATCGAGACCATCGAGCGGATGAACCTGATCCGGGATCTCAGAAAGGGGATCTTCGACGTGCTGGTGGGCATCAACCTGCTTCGGGAGGGGCTGGACATCCCGGAGGTCAGCCTGGTGGCGATTCTGGACGCCGACAAAGAAGGTTTTCTGCGAAGCACCCGCAGCCTGATTCAGACCATGGGCCGGGCAGCCCGCAATGTGAACGGCAAGGTCATTCTGTACGCCGACGAGATTACCAATTCGATCCGGGAGGCCGTCGACGAGACGAATCGACGCCGCAAAATTCAGCTCGAATACAACGAGGAGCACGGAATCACCCCGGAGACGATTCGCAAAAAGATCGGCGATTTGGAGTCCCATGTTCCCGCCAAAGAGGACGACGAGCCCCGCAAAGATGACGGCGACGACGGGCTGGAGATTCCCGAAACGCCGGATCTGATCGAAGAGCGCATCGAAGAGCTACGCAAGAAGATGCGCGAAGCCGCCGACGACCTGCGATTTGAGGACGCCGCCGAATTCCGCGACGAGATCCGACGGCTCGAAGCCTACCACCTGGGGTTGGACACCGGCGCCGCTTAGGCGGTTGGTGGTTATTGGTTATTGGTTATTGGTTATTGGTTATTAGTTGGTGGTTGGTGGGCGGTGGTTGGTGGGCGGTGGTTGATGATTCGTGGAGGTTTGTCCGCCGGATCGTAGCCCCGACCGACCGTAGGCCTCTGGCCGGAGGGAGTTCGGGGGACTGAGGTTGAATGGCCCGCTTTGATTTCTCCCTGGTTTCGAATAGGCGTCTAACTGTCGCGTTTATCCGGTACCTTGCGAGCCTGCTCTTCAAGCTCGTCCAGTTGTTCCGAATTATCTTCTGTACTCATCTTGCCACCTCGTACTGGCTTCGAAGGCCTATCAATTTACCGACAGAGTCATGTTTGAGGGTTTCTAGTGCAGGACTCCGGAAATGCGTATGCACCCCGGCGGCCAAATTCGCCGATCCCGACGTGAAACTCCTCGCCGATGTGTATCTGTCTCGTCGTCTCACTTTGGCCTCGGGCGAATTTTGCTCGCCGGGGTTTCCTGAGCAAATCCAGCGCGACGAGGTCAAGGAGAAGGCTCGCAGGCGATCCATACCTCCAAGAGTCTTCGACGCTGAGATCGTCGCGCTGGTTTACTCAGGTGCACACGCATTTCCGGAGTCCTGCTCTAGGGCCCTGCGTGCCTTGCGCCGCGGGTGAACCGCTTTGAACAGCTAGATTACGATCCCCCCAACATTTGTTCGTGTCCGGCGGGCTTGACCCGCCGGACACGCAGCGGCGGGGCGAGCCCGCCGCCAACACCAGGGGGGAGAGGTACCGTGTTAGCTGTCCAAAGCGGTTCACCCGCGAGACAAGCTCGCAGGGCTCTGACAACCGAGCAGACGACTGCTCCGGCGTCGTCGCAGAACCACCGCACCCCATCGAGCCCCGAGATCGAGGTCGAGGTCGAGCCCCGAGATCGAGGTCGATACATTCCCTGCCTGTCAATTTTGGCTTACTTCGGGCTGGCTGACCCCAGCGTCTCCAGCAGCAGCGCAACAGTCTTGCCGAGCGTCGGATGAACGAACTCGGGCGCGATATCACACAACGGCTCCAGCACGAATCGGCGGTTGTGCAGGTCGGGATGAGGGATGGTTAGCCCTTCGTCGTCGATGACGCGATCGGCGTAAAAGAGGATATCCAGATCGATGACGCGGGGGCCCTTTTCGAGCCGTTCACACTGGCGTTTGCGACCCATGGCGTGTTCGATGGCCAGGAGAGTATCCAGAAGATCGTGAGGGCTGAGGGAAGTTGTCAGGTGGGCTGCTGCGTTGATGAAGTCGGGCTGGTCCTCGACAAAGCGGGCCGGTGTCTCGTACAAGTCGCTGATGGCGGCGACGTCGATGTCAGGCAGCGCGCCGATGGCGTCGATGGCCCGCCCGATGGCATCGCGTCGGTGGCCCAGGTTCGCGCCCAACCCAATGTAGGCGTCGACTCGTTTTTTCTCGTCGTTTCGAGGTGACACGGCAATGTCCACAAGCGCAAAAACTCGACTGGTGCTGGCGGTTCTGGTGGCCGCGGCGGTGGGCTGCGGCGACGGTGTGGTAGCAGACGGCGGTGACGTTGTGTACCTGACGCCCTTCAACGTCGACGAGGCCGGCCCCTCGCAGACCGAAGGCCCATCGGTGGTGTTCGCTCCCGGTCATCAGGACGAATTCGAGGCCGACCGCGAGCAGTACGACGTGCTGATCGACGAATTTTCCCAGCGCTCCGACGAAGTGCTGACACGACCGGACGTGGAGGAAGTACTCGGCGCGTTCGAACGCAGCTTCATCTACAGTGGGCGGTATCTGGAGTTGGCCGAGCTTTACCGTCAACACTACGAAAGCTACGGCATCGAGTCGGTGGCCGGACCCGCCTGGGCCTGGTCGCTGGTGAAGCTGGGCAACGAACCGGCTGCCGAGGAGATGATCGACCGCCTCAAGGAAGCCCGAAGCGGTGATCCGGAGACCTGGGTGGTCGTGGCGAAGTATCACGCCCGCCGGGCTCACGATTCCACAGAATCGGCCCGAAAAGCCAAAGAGGCGTTTGAGCGGGTGCTTGAACTCAACCCGCAGTTTCAGAGCTACAAGACGATGGAGCGGGGGCGGATCGACCAGGAACTGCAGGCCATCGGTCAGATCCTCGACCGCGCCGAGGCGATGGACGAAGACGATCCTGTGGCAGCAGCCGACGCACCGATGCATCACGAAGACGGCGAGCCCGTCGACGATGAACCCACCGATCAGCCGCAACCGGATGACACGGACCAGCCCGATGAGGTTGCAGGCGATCAAGCAGAGCAAATCGCCGGCCAGGTCGACGCCGACGCCGAAGATATCGCCGACGATGCCACCATGGCGCCCGATGAGTTCGTGAAGGACCTGTTCCCCGAGGACTTGCCCCCCGAAGAGGTGGCACGACTCGCCGAAGAACAAGCCGAACGCCAGGACGCTGCCGAAGAGCAACAACAGCAGCCCGATGAGCAACCCGATGCCGAGCCACAAGACGACGAACCGTCGGTTCAACACCTTTTGGCCCGGGCCAGACAGGCATTTCAGCGCGGTGGCGATGAGAACTTCCGGCGCGCAGAAAGCTACTACGAGCAGGTGCTCGCCATCGATCCGGAGAACATGGACGCCGGTATCGGGATGCTGCGGGTTGCCGAACGCACCGGCGCCCCCGACGACATGATGCGAGACCAGGTCGACACGCTGTCACAGCACGAAATGACGGCCCGACAGGCCTACGAACTCGGTCTGTTTTCCCTGCATCGCTTGAACGATCGGGATCGCGCGACTAGCTTGCTCGAACAGGTCGAAGAACTCGACCCTTCATTTGCCCGGCGTATGGGCGTAGATGAGTTGTTAGAATCGAACTGAACATCGCCGTCGCGTCCCGCGCCGAGCCGAGTTTTTTTCACTTGCAGGAGCCACCATGTCCGAAGACAACCCCGTCGTATCCGAAGGAAAAGTCGTCGTGTTTCACTACACCGTCAGCGACGAGGACGGCGAAGTCATCGAATCCTCCAAAGAAATCGGCCAGCCGATGCCCTATCTGTACGGCACCGGCCACATCGTGCCGGGCCTCGAGAAGGCGCTGGACGGTCGATCCGCCGGCGACGAGTTCGAGGTGGAGGTCTCCCCCGCCGACGGATACGGCGAGCGTGACAAAGGCGCCCCGTCCACCGTCAGTCGTGACCAGTTTCCCGATCACGTCGACCTGCACGAAGGCATGCACTTCACCGCGGAAGGCGAGGGTGGACACGAAATCCCGCTGTGGATCACCGGCATCGACGGCGACGAAATCACGGTCGACCCCAATCATCCCCTCGCCGGTGAGACGCTGAATTTCGACGTGGAAGTGCTCAACGTGCGCGATGCCAACGATGAAGAGATCGAGCACGGGCATGCGCATGGGCCGGATGGTAAGTCGGGGCACTGAGTTCAACGGGTTTTCGCCGGCCACCTCCCCCGCGCGCTGACGCTTC
>SKMT01000642.1 GCA_007120915.1 Myxococcales bacterium
CCCCATCTCCCGCCCCCGAGCCCCGGGCTCCCTGGCCACTGTCGTCCGTTCACCGGCTCTTTCCCCGTCGACTGTGGCCACTGCGCGAACAGCGCCTCGACTTTTCGTCACTCACACTCACCGCCGATGGCCTGTTGATCTCCACCAGCGACGGGCTTCAGTGCCTTCGACCCGCCGACGGTCAGACACGATGGAAAAAGCGGCTTCACCCCGGCCCCGATCGCAGCGCCGCGATGGCCGTCATCGGCGATCGTGTACTCGCCCACGCCGGTGGATCCTCCCTTCTGGTCGTCAACGCCACCGACGGTGGCGCCGAGTGTACCGTCGACGTCAGCGCCGAGTTCCAGGGCCTGAGCGCCGCAGCCTGCTACGGTGACGAACTGACCGTCGCCGCCGCCAGAAGTGGTCATCTCATCGGGTTTCACAGCCTCGATGGCACTGAACTCTGGTCTCACTCCATGGGCCCCGGAGGTGCACAACATGTAGTCTTCGACGGCCCCCTGGTCTGCACTCAATCCTCCGAAGGTGTCCTCACCACCCTCAATCCCCGTACCGGTGACACTCTCTGGAAAATCCGTATCGGTGGCACACCCGAAGTCGCCGTGCAGATGCACCAGGGCCGGCTGTACACCATCACCCACGACCCGATCCATCCTGCCTCCACCCTTCATTCGCTCTACCCCTTTACCGGACGCCATGTCTGGCAGCTTCGACTCAACGGATTCTGTTGTGCCCCGCCCACGTTCATCGACCAGTGGATGGTTGTGCCCCTGGAACGTCACGGCCAGATTCAGCTCGCCGGTATTGACCTGGAGGCCGTCGACCCCCGGATCAACTGGACCATCGAACTGTCCAGCGCCGGTGTCGACGAGCCTACCTCTGTGATGCCCGTCACCCTCGACGCCACCTCCCACGGGCTGGTGCGCACCGACCGGGCCGAACTGACCTGTTTTTGCGTCGATGACGGCCAGGTTCGATGGCGCTCCATGCCGGCATCCGAAACGTTGCTGATGCACGGCAACCTCCCCCTGTTTCGACTCGGTGAGGCGGTGGTCAATATCTCCGAGACCGTCGACCTTCGCCATCTGGCCACAGGCAAACTACTGCAGTCCTTCGCAGCGATCGAAACCCCGGAATTTGGTTTTTTGGCCCCTCCGTTCCGACTGCTGCTCGGCGAACAGGGCCCGCCGCGCCGTGAGGCCGACCGGCTGACTGCTTTTTCCATCGACCACTTCCTGGCGGTCGTACAGTAGCGGTCCCGGCGGTTGGGTTAGATCCCGAAAAACAGCCGCTTCGCGAAGTCACTGGACAATTCCGACTCGAAGATTTTGCGCGCCGTCTCCCGGATGTCGTACTCCAGGCGGTGAAACTGAAAGGTCTTCTCCTCGCTGTCATACACCCCGTAACAGGCCCGGTTGTCGTTGTCGCGAGGCTGTCCGACGCTGCCGACGGTCACGATGTACTTCTTGTCCTCTTCGAAATCCAACTTCGGACCGTACAACTCCCGGGCTCCCTCGTCGGGATCGAGGCTGTAGGACTTCGTCAGATGCGAATGACCGATGAAGGTGATGTGCGCAAGCTCGTCGTAATGCTCGATCAGCGAGTTGGCCTGTTCAAGGCTGAAGACATACTCGAACTCCTCCAGATTGATCGGAGAGCCGTGGCAGAACGCCACGTCCTCAAAGTCCTCGCGATACGACAGCGATGCGAGCCATTCGTGGTGCTCTTCATCGAGTCGGTCGGCGTGCCAGTCCAGCGCATTGCGTGCCGCGTCGTAGTAATACGAATAGTTCATCCGGCCACACACCGCGGCATCGTGATTACCGATGACCGTCGTCGCCTCCAGTTCCCGCACGATCTCGCAGCAGCGGTTGGGGTTGGGGCCGTAGCCGACGACATCCCCCAGACAGACGTACTTCTCGATCGGCGGATCGTGGTCCCGATAGGCTTCGACCACCGGTTCAAGCGCATTGGCGTTGGCATGAATGTCACTGAAAATTCCAATTTGCATCGAACCGTTCCACTGCTGATTGTCGTTAGTCGAACACGGGACCATCTGCCACCACTGTAACCACCGCCCGGGCAGATTGTCACTTGCTGCTGCTTACACCAGTTTGCGTGCCCGCCCGGCGGCTTTCTGCAACTGCTGGTTCTGGTCACCTGACAATTCCTCGATGGTTCCCTCTCGCACCTTCTCAAGCGCTGCGAGCACCTCCAACAGATGTTCATCTTTCGGCGATTTCTTCAACTGCTGGGACAGTGGGGGCACCAGCTTATCACCAAACAACGCCAGGCATTCGACCAGCTTCGCGTCGTCTCCCCGCCGCTGAGGGTCCTGAACCGCCTCCAGAAGCCGTGGGATTGCCGCGGTACTCTCAATCGCTGCCAGAGCCCGCGCCGCAATAAACGTTGCGCAGGGACCGGCTGAATCGAGCATCCTCATCAGCGCTGCTTCCAGACCATCGGCTCGCGCTTCCACGAACCTGGCCACCGCCGCCACCTCGGCATCGTTCATCTCCTCGACCACATCTAGCACCACATCTACCGCATCGGGCCCAAATCGCTCCAGCAGCACCTGTGCAGCTTCGACACGGCGACCAGCATCATCCAGCGCCGCTTCAAGATCGTCGCGATCCTGTTCCATCAGTTCGCTAAATCCATCCGGCTGCTGACTCTGCGGCAGATAATAGGTCAACTCCGTAGCGTCACAGCGGTGCGATACCGTCGACGTCGTCACATCGATCGACGATAACGTCTCATCAGGCTTAGCCCCGGCCGGTACCGCTTCATCGGTCGTAGCCAATTCGTACTCTTCGGCGCGCTTGAGACTGACCTCCGCCAGCTCCAGCACATCCGGATCCGGTGTAATGTCTTCAGCTTCGGCCAGTGACAACAACTTGTCCCAGTTCTCCCACTGCTCAATCGGGTCCAGGTCATTGGGCCTCAGGCCCACGCACAACTCCGCGAAATTCGACAGAAGCCGCTCTACTAGCTGCGTTCTGTCGGAGACGATAGAACGCTGTAGTGCCACCTCTCGAAGATCTTCGCCCATCACCAACCCCCAGTGCAGCGCCTGGCGAACCACTCGTTGCTGAATCCGGCGGAACTGTTGGAGTGAGAAACCACGGTTTCCAATCAGATATTCGGTCTGCTCGGGCTGAGACCAGTAGTCGACGATTCCGGCGGCAAGTTTGACGTCCGAGGCTCCACTGAAGTCCACAAAGCTGTTCGTGTCGAAGGGATGACGCATCGAACCTACCAGTTGCACCTCACCCTCAGTCACCGCATCGATAGCTTCGTCAAGCCTGTCGTCATCGCCGTCATCGTCGCGCCAATCCTCTAATTGTTCGCGGGCCCACTTGATGTTGTCGCCAATGGGGGCTCCAGCCTCCCAGGAGGTAATCCGAGCGTCATCCTCGTCGTAGAGCACAAGATGCACGTGCAACTCGTCGGCGATCTGGTCGAGAACCTCGCGCTCTTCTTCGGTCCGGTCTGCCAGTGCAGTGGCGACTGCGCTGGTGCACTCTTCGTCTTCGTTGAATGCCGCAAGAGTCAGTGCCACCACAGGCACCTCGTCGACGCGGTGAAGCTGAAACAAGAACCTGGGCTGTTCCTCCGTGAAGGCGGCGGCTTCCGATTCATCGACTTTGTAGCCTATCACCACCAGATCCTCGGTAGTCTCCACGAAGCGCGACGTATCGGATGAAGCGATCTCGTCGAACTGTTCGTAGAACTCCTCCGGATCATAGCTCATCATCGACGGAGCCGTCGGCTCCGGGCGTCCCGAACTCGGCGCCGGGGGAGGATGATCGGCCTCGGAGGCTCCCTGATCTTCCTCTACGGCATCAACCACTTCGATAAACTGGCTGTCCGTGACCACCTGGGTCGACTCACGAGAGTCCGCACCTTCGCTCCCGTGCTTGCTCTTCTCCAACTGCTGTTGTTCCAGATTCAGCTCTCGAACCTGCAGCTTCCGCTCCCGGTCTTCGAGTTTCTGGCGCCGATGCTCCAGCTCAGCGCGTTTCTGATCCAGACTCTGGCGAGCCTCGTCGACCCGTCGACTGTCGCGTTCCACCCGATCGGCGACCTGTTGCAACTGGTCATCTCGCGCATCCAGCTTTGCTGCTCGTTCGTCCAGTTGTTGCGCCCGCTGTTCCAGTTCTTCGACCAGCTCTTCGAGCTCTGCCGCTCGTTCGTCCAACTCTGCAGATCGTTGCGAACCGGCGTCCGTGTCGGCGTCTAACTTCGCTTCCAGCTCTTCGATCTGGTTGTGGAGCTGTTGCAGCTCTTGATCCTTTTGGTCCAGGCGTGCTTTCAGATCGCCATCGGCATCGTCGCTTTCGGCCCCAACTGACTCGCCATCGGTGTCCTGAGACATCGAGCTCTTCTGTTGTTCCAGCTCTTGTAGTCTCCTCGGATCGAACACCACATCGAACCGACGCATATAGCCGGGAACCACCCCGTCGTGGCTGCCCAGCTGTTCCAGAAGGGCTGCACGATAGTCGAACTCTCGATGACGCAGCGCACCCGGTATCACCAACACAAATAGCTCGTGCTCCTCGCTGTGGTATGCCACCGGCACCGCCGGGCTGTAGCTGCGGTCATCCCCCAGGGGAGATTCTACCTGATTGAGCGTCCCCTCGATCAGCGCTTCGCGAAGCTCTGGGTCTTCGCTGGCATTCACACCGGTATACACCTTTGCAGGAAACGACGTCCCGTCGTCGCTGCATATCTGAATGGTTCGCTGGATCGTCTCTCCCACCGGAGTGTGAAGACGCTTCGATGTTTTCGCTACCATGGTCTCGCCTCATCGGCGGATATGTTCACTCAATGACTGTCCACGCTGAATCCGGCATACCACGGCGTTTCACGGGCCATCAAGAGTCCCCACCCCTCCCCCCCTCCCATCCCCCACCGACGGACA
>SKMT01000711.1 GCA_007120915.1 Myxococcales bacterium
TCTGCTCCATCCGCCGGCGGGTCGCCTCCCCGGCCTCCTCGGCGAGTCGATTGACTTCGCCCTCCAGAAAATGCACCAGCCCGGCGAACTCTTCGCCCGCCCAGTTTTCGACGAAGGGACGCCAGGGATGTCCCTGGTCAATCGCCGGGTCCACCACCTTCCAGGACTCATGATAAGCCTTCTCGGCGGCCCAGTAGACCGTAAACGCCGCCGGGAAATCCTCTCTGTCCCCGCTGGCGAGCAGAAACTGCACGTAGGCGTGATTGACGAATCCGGGCTCCACATCGTCGACGCTTACCCCCAGCGCCGCGGCGCGCTCGCGAAACAGATCCAACTCCTTCTCCAGCGCCGTCGGAATCGGCGCCAGAGCGCTGCGCAGTTTCGGATCTGGAGCCGAAGCGATCAGCGAACCGACGAAGGGAATCGCCGCTTCCACGAACAGGTAGTCCTGGCGCAGCCAGGTGTTGAAAGTGTCGTCGTCCAACTCGCCGTTGTGGGCGGCCTGCAAGAACGGATGGTCCAGCATCCGCTGCCACAGCCCGGCGTGGCGGTCCAGAAGGGTGTCGGTAAATGCACTGTTATCCATGGTGTTCTCTCCCGTGTCAGGTCGTATTCGAAGTCGAATTACGCCGGGAGAGACCCGTGTGCACGGCTGTGCACATGAGGCAAGAAGACGGCAGGCAAACGAGTAACGATTACCTCCTCTCGCGTCGTTCCTACGCCGGTACAAACCGGATCAGGTTCAGCGGGTCTCATCTCAGCCACCGGTATCTTCCGGCGGCACCCCTGACGCAGCGGCAATCGGTAGCATGGCAGTTCGGTGGCATCAAGACTCTCCGTGCTCACGCCACCGCCTTCAATTGGGGGTGCCTTCGGCTGAACTACGGTTTGTGGGAGCTCAACTCCGTGCTCACACTACCGCCTTCTATTGGGGGTACCTTCGGCTGAACTACGCCTCCGGCGAACTAAGATTTGTGGGGGTGACCTCCGTGGTCACACTACCGCCTTCTATTAGGGGTGCCTTCGGCTGAACTACGCCTCCGGCGAACTAAGATTTATGGGGTGCTTTGACTGGCCACTTCTGCCAGATGACGCCATGAACCACGAGACACGAGACACAAGACACTAGACACGAGACACGAGACACAAGCCACAAGACACGAGACACAAGACACACGACCTGAGATTGCTTTCCGTCGGTACCGTCGACATACTGTACCGAGATTGAGTGGCAATTCATGCACTGAGACAGGTACCACGATGACGATGACCACCACGCGACTCTTCGCAACACTGGCCGTTGCAGCACTGATGTTCACCGCCTGCGGCGACGCCCCCGAAGAGTCGTCGAACGACGACGAAAACCAACAGCAAAACCAGGACAACGACCACAACGATCACAACGACGATGAGGATGGGCCCTGGTACCAGGACATCCCCATCGATGACGTGCGCGACCACGACGGGCCCATCGGTGAAGAGGGGCGCGAGGTCGCCCCGATGTTCCCCGAAAACTACGATCCTGAGGGCAACCATCCCCTGCTGTTTTTGCTCCACGGCTACGGAAGTGACGCCCAGGAGACCATCGAGGGCTTCGACGCTCAGGCGGCTGCCGACGAGCGCGGCGTCGTCATGCTCGCTCCCGAAGGTGACGAGGACAACATCGAGGGGTTGTTCTGGAACGCCACCGACACCTGCTGTGATCTGGAGGACGCCCGACCGGACCACGTCGGTTATCTGACGGACCTGATCGAAGAGGCCGTCGAAAAGTACGCCGTCGACCCCGAGCAGATCTTCTTTCTGGGCATCTCCAACGGCGGGATGATGTCCCATCGGATGGCCTGCGACCGCAGCGAATACCTCCAGGCGATCATCAGCTTCAACGGCAGCTCCTTCGAAGACCCAGAGTTGTGCGAACCCGAAGAGCCCGTCGAAATCTTCCACGTCCACGCCACAGACGACGAAGTAGTCTCCTACGACGGCAGCGTGCTCTTTCCTCCCGCCCTGGAAGTCGCCGAACGCTGGGCCGAGTACAACGAATGCGAAGAGGGCCCCTTCTTCGGCACCTCCGTGGAAGTGACCTACGCCGTCGAAGGTGAAGAGACGGACATCGAGTGGTGGGACGGCTGTGTCGAAGATGGCCGGGTGGAGTTCTGGACCATCAACAACGCCCGGCATGTCCCCCTGCCCCTGGCGGATTTCCCGGAGTTGATGTTCGACGCCGTCTTCGGCGACCGGGTGTTTGCGCGTCCCACGTTCTGATTTCCGGCGACCCAACACTCACGATCGCAGTCTGATCGGCGGTGATCGGTCACTAGGTGGGAAGCACTGATCACACAGGCTCGACGTGTAAGCAAGAGGGGATGCGGAGATACTGGAGATAGGGGGATAACAAACTGACTGGCCCTGTAAAATCGGCGCTTACCGGTGTCATGCGATGCACACAGAGTGCTGGTGTCGACGTGAGGTAACCCAACATCAAATCGTCGATCCGTGAACACAATCAAATCCCCTAATCTCCCTTATCTCCCTATCTCCTTTTGCTTACACATGCTGGGGCGATAGTGCTTGGTTGCCTGCCCACGGGCGATGATCACAGCGTCAGAATCACCCTCCCTTTCGACGCGACCGCGTCATTGCTATGGTCCCGAAAACACAAACGGTCGGAACCGGATAAGCCTGGCTCCTTCGGGGGCCTTTCACTGTTTGAACTATCGAGGAGAACCCCATGGCTTCGCGCCTTCTACGAGCACGCCGCAGCCTCCCCGTTGTGGCTGTAGCAGCACTGCTGACGGCCCTGTTGTTCGCGGTCAACTGCGGTGATGCACCGGCACCGTCGGGCAACGACACCAACAACCAGACCAATAACGACACCAACAACGACACCAATAACGACACCAACAACGACACCAACAATCAGACCGAAGAGTGCGAAAGCAGCGATGACTGCGAAGGCGAAGAGATCTGCGAACCCGACGCCAATGTCTGCGTCGAGTGTATCGACACCGCCGACTGCGACATCGGTCTTGAATGCGTGAACAACGAGTGCACCGACGACTCCGACCCCAACGGCTGCACCAGCCCCGAGGACTGTGACGGCGACCAGACATGCAATACCTTCACCGGTGAATGTGTCGACGAATGCTCCGAGCCCGAAGACTGTCCCGACGGGCAGACCTGCAACATGGACGCCGGATTTTGCGAAGAAGACCCCTTCGCCCCCGAAGAATGCGACTCCGATAATGACTGCGAGGATGACTTCAGCCCCCATTGTGGTCCCGAGGGCTACTGCGTCGAATGCGTCGAAGACGAACACTGCGGCGATGGAATGGAATGCACCGACACCGGCGGCTGCATCCCTGAATCGGAATGCGACACCGACGACGACTGCACCGACGACGATGCCCCCTACTGCGATGAGTTCGGTGAGGCCGGCTACTGCGAAGCCTGCACCGAAGATGATCACTGCGACGGCGACGACGTATGCGCCTTTGGATTTGAGGGCAACCACTGCGCCGAATGTATGGACGAGGATGACTGCAGCGGCGACGAAATCTGCTACGACGGCAGTTGCACCGAGCCCGAATGCAGTGACGATAACCCCTGTCCCGACGATCAGGTCTGCACAACCCTGTCACAGCAGTGTGTCGACTGTGAGAGTTCGGACGACTGCGATGACGATGACGGCTGCGCCAACAACGAGTGCATTCCCACCGAGTGTGACGACCATGACGACTGCGGCCCCGATGAAGGCTGTGATCCCTTCCTGGGTGGGTTCTGTATCGAAGGCGAAGCGTGCAGCAGTGACGACGAATGCCCCGGCGAGGAGTTTTGCGATGTCGGCTACAGCGAGCGCTGTGTCGAATGCTTCAGCGATACTGCCTGCGGTTCCGGGGAGTTCTGCGACGAAACAAGCTGGCGCTGCACCCCTGAATGATGTGTGACCTGACAGCGTAACGCATCAAACCCGGCTCCAGGCATCGCCTGGGGCCGGGTCTTTTTATGCCTCACCGATCCGGCGGGTCTGCCCGCTGTCGAACAGTTGCAGCGTCACCGTCCCGTCGCCCACCTCATCCAGACAACAGTGGCGCACGATCTGCTCCCAGCCCTCCGGCTCGATCCCGCACACCAGAGACGTAACCCCCACCCAGGGCTGCCCACCGTCTGCCCTCTCCATCGATACTGCTGCCAGCACGATCGGGTCGCCCTCTTCGGGGTTGTACCAGAGCCGGTGAATCGCACCGTCGCCTTCCACGTCCGCCTCCAGGCGCACCCGCACCGGCAACAACCGTGCCTGACGTGCCAGCTCCCCGTCGACCTCATCGAGTTCATTGCCCGCAACAAACCCCCGGTACAGATTGAATCGCTTCTTCTTGCCCTCCAACTCCCATCGCCAGAACACCGGTCGATTCACCCGAAAAGTATGGGTACGCCGGGCACGCACGATCAGAAAATCGCCGTCGAAGGTATAATCGCCCTTCTCGACGCACTTTCGACCGCTGCCGCCGGGTTCGAAACGCCGATAGGATCCGTCAGCACCGAAGCAGACCACCTGCTGGTCGGCCTCTTCACCCAACTCGGGGTTCGCTGACGGATCGACGCGATACCAACAGCCGCGTACGGCTTCCGGGAGAGTAAACTCTGGCATAAATCAGTCCTCGATTTCAGCAATTCGAACGGGAATGGGTGCCGCAAGGCGCGCACCGACCTGGGTAGCCCAGCTCGCTCGCGCATCCGATGATTGTAAGTGATCTGGAGCATCCAGCGTCATCCGCTCCGAGAAGGATCGCTCACTGAAGTATTTCAGCCCCACCACCTCGCCGTCGATGATAATCGCAAGCTGGTTAGCCCCGTAGTTCGACGCCCGCGAGCGCACGTACTGGGCGGCGTCTGCGCTCAACGTCGCCGCCAAAAAGTTTCCTCCGGAGCGGTCGCGGCTCATCTCAACATCGACCACATCCTCGTGCGTCGCCAGCGCATCGCCCAGCGTCAGAGTGCGCCATCCGTCTTCGTAGGGGAACACCTCCATGTAGTGATCCGGCGAGTCGAGCAGTTCAATCGACTCGTACAACGGTGTCGGTGACGCCGCATACAAAAAGAAGCTGGTGGTCTGAATCGAACCCGGTTCGTGGTGAAACTCCACGCCATCCGGAAGCTGCTGGGCTACCCCCAGCCAGGGGTTGGAATCGACGAGAACAGGCCGGACTTCGACCATCCCTGCCGGGACCACCGCCCCTTTGATCACCTGCGGGTCGTGGCTGCCATACACTGTGATCTTCACGTCCGACCCACCGGTGGCTTCCACGGCAAAGTGCTTGATATCAATCGCCTCCAGCCGGTGCTCAATCCGCCGCGCAACCTCCTCGGCGACATTGCGTCGGGTACGGGCCCGGATCTCTTCGTCCTCCTGCTCACCCCCCGGCTCCACAGTGACCGTAAACTCCACCCGATCCCCTCCAGTGGACGCCTCCGCCGGCGCAATCCCCCAGGCAACAACCGCCAGAAGCAGCACCGACGCCCCCGCCAGCAGTTTCCAGCCGCGGGGCGCCTTTTGTGGGCTGCTCGTTTCGTACTTCACTGTGCTCATGCACAACCTCTCACAGGTAATTGGTCACGAAGTCGATGAAATCGATCTTGGTGACGATTCCCTTCAGCTCATCATCGTCGAGCACCAGCAACACCCGGCCGTCCTGGAACATGTCGCCCGTCGGCCCGATGCGCTCACCCGGCTCGACGACGGCGAAGCTGGTGGTCATCAGTTCATCGACCGCATCGCCGTGGGCACCCTCGCCCAGCAGGTGGTCCAACACCTCGGACTCGTTGATAAGTCCCACCACCTCGTCGCCGTCGACGACGGGAAGCTGGCTGATGCCGTACTGTTTCATCCGCTCAATCACATCGGCCACTGTCTCTCCCGACTCGGCGGTGTACACCTTGCCGCCGTCGTCCTTCTTGTCGAGAAGATCGCCGATCGTCGCATCGCCCCAGGGCTCATCGAGAAACCCGTTTTCGCGCATCCAGTCATCGTCGAAGATCTTGCTGAGGTAGCGCGCGCCCGAGTCGGGCAGCAGCACCACGATGTTCGCCGGTTCATCGAGTTGTTCGGCGTACTTGATCGCCCCGCAGACCGCACCGCCTGCAGACCCACCGGCGAACACGCCCTCTTCTCGCACCAACCGCCGAGTGTACTGAAAGCATTCCTTGTCGGACACGCGCACCACCTCGTCGACGTGATCGAAATGCATCGTCGACGGGATGATGTCTTCGCCGAATCCCTCCACCAGATAGGAGTGCGCCTCCGTCATCTCCCCGGTCTTAAAATAGTCGTAGTAGATCGATCCGATCGGATCGACGCCGACGACGGTGACCTCCGGATTCTTCTCTTTGAGATACTTCGCGATCCCCGAGATCGTCCCGCCGGTGCCCATCGTCGCCACCAGCACGTCGAGCTCTCCATCGGTCTGCTCCCAGATCTCAGGGCCTGTATCCAGGTAATGGGCCTTCGGGTTCGACGGGTTATGGTACTGATTGGCCAGAAACCCACCCGGCGTCTCTTCGGCGAGCCGTTCGGCCACCGAGTAATAGGAGCGCGGATCATCGGGCTCCACCGCCGTCGGACAGACCACTACCCTCGCACCGAACGCGCGAAGCGCCTTGATCTTCTCGTCGCTCATCTTGTCGGGCATCACGAAGATGCAACTGTAGCCTTTGACCGCCGCCGCCATCGCCAGACCCATCCCGGTGTTGCCGCTGGTCGCCTCCACGATGGTTCCACCGGGAGGCAACTGACCGCTCTCTTCGGCGTCCTCGACAATCTGCAGCGCCGGACGATCTTTGACGCTGGAGCCCGGATTGACGTATTCGAGCTTCAGATAGATGTCGGAGTCCACATCGGCGGCCACCGAGTGGCTCAGCACCAGCGGGGTATCTCCGATGACGTCCAGGATATGATCGGCGGCATTCATGGGTTTCTCCCGTCGCAATGGTCAGCCGGCACGGACACCGGCGGTTTTGAAGGCGGTCGCCACCATTAGGTAGCACCGACGCCGCCACGGCGACAAGTACGACGCCATTCCGAACCGCCCCTACAACGCAACACACCGCCGACGAGATTCCCGAACACTCACCCAGAGCCCAGCCCCCAGAGCCCAGAAGTCCAGCACCCAGCGACCAGAGCCCAGAGCCGAACACCCACCACCCAACACCCAACACCCACCACCCGACCCATGCCCACCTACGCCATCGGCGACATTCACGGCTGTTACGACAAGTTTTGCGAACTGCTGGAACTCATCGACTTCGACCCCGACGACGACTTTCTGTGGCACACCGGCGATCTGGTCAACGGCGGTCCCAACTCCGTGGACGTGGTCCGCTGGTTCCGGGCCCACCCCGGCTGTTCCGAATCCGTGCTGGGCAACCACGACCTGCATCTGTTGGCCGTGGCCACCGGCAATCGCACCATGCGCAGCAAGGACAACTTCGACGACGTGCTCGAAGCCGATGACGCCGATGAGTTGCTCGACTGGTTGCGCCGCCGCCCCCTCATCGCCGATGTGGGAGACAGGCTGATCGTCCACGCCGGGCTTCTCCCCGACTGGACCGTCGAAGATGCACACGACGCCGCACGGGAAGTTGAGCAACTGCTTCGATCAACGCAGCCCGACCAGCTCCTCTGTGTGATGTACGGAAACAAACCGAAGTGCCTTCAACGCGCCCGAAACATCGAAGAGCGTTGGCGGCTGACCATCAACGCTACCACCCGCATGCGGGTGCTCGACACACGGGGGCATCTCGACTTTTCCTACAAGTCGACCTACGAGGACATCCCCGACGAAAAAATCGCCTGGTTCGATGTCGAACACCCCGCCTGGGAGGGCACAAAAATCATCTGCGGGCACTGGTCGGCGCTGGGCCTGCGCAACACCGACCGCATCCTGGCGCTGGACACGGGCTGCCGATGGGGGGGCAAACTCACCGCTTTTCGTCTAGACGACGACCAACTCTTCCAGGTCGACTCGAACCGCGACCCTGCCTGGCAGTAGCCTCCTGGTGACGATACCATCCCTGGTATCGGCAGTAGCCTTTTGGTCACGATAGCGTCCTGGTCACGATAGCGTCCCTGCTATCGGCAGTAGCCTTTTGGTCACGATAGCGTCCTGGTCACGATAGCGTCCCTGCTATCGGCAGTAGTTCACAGCTGAAAGATCATAAACTCCAGAATCTCTTCCATCGTCGTGTCGATCTGATCCTGAGCGCTGTTGTGGAAGGAGGTAAAAATCATCCGCCCATCGCCGATCGGATCGTCGTAGGTGGTCACCACCGATGCCCCCTCATATACATCACTTCCGCTGAATTTATCCGGGTCGAGTTCAAAATGAACGGTGCCGGCTGAGCCGACCTCATCGGCGTCGACGATCGACCAGTTGCCGGTGTCGAAGTGAAAGTCCACCGTGTTTTGGTCCAACAACGTGTACATCTCATCGCTGATCACATCGGCGGTGTACGTACCGGTTGCCCCACCGGGATCGGTCTGTTGATCGTCGACGTCGTCGACAAGGAAGGGGAACGCATCGGGGAAGGCGTTGTTCATCCAGGGGTGGGCGCGGTCCGATGCATACACACTGTTGCCCTGATGGACGAACTCCCGGAAGTTCGCCATCGCAATATCGCGGTCCTCGCCGGGGGCCGGCTTGTTGATCTGACATTCGATGAACACGATATCGTACTGAAGCAACTCATCGCTGTTCAGCCAGACGTCTTCGGCCTGCGAATCGAGACCGGTAGGACCGGAATACGCGTCGTAGTCGATGTCCATGTTATCCAGAAGCGATCCCACATCGTCGAAACTACCCTCGAACACCGCGATTTCGACGTCGTCGTCTTCCAGACAGATCTTGGCGGTTTCGTCGGTCAGATCCGTGGTCTCTCCGGGGAGCACCGACACGTACTCGGTGTTGGTGAACGACCCGGAACTGACGGTCAGTTCGTGGGTACCCGAGGGCACATCTTCAAAGTGATAGATCCCGTCGTTGTCGGCGGTGGTCTCCATCTGGAATGATTCGCCGTCTTCGCAGTCCTCTCCTTCCAGAAGAACCGTCGCTCCGGGCAGCATCCCACCGTCGGGCCGGCAGCTCTCTCCCTGAAGCTGACCCAGCCCACACTCGTCGACCTCATCATCGTTGTCTTCGTCGTCGTTGACCTCGGGGTCGTCATTTTCCCCGTTGTTGTCTTCCTCGTCGTTATTGTCCCCGCTGTCCGTGTCTTCACGACACTCCTCGTGGACCGGATGGAAGTACTCATCGTCCGCGCAGTCATCCGGTGATGGACCATCCCCGTCGTTTTGATCGGTCTGCTGGTTTTGCTGATTGTCGCCGTCGTCGCCGTTCGGATCAGACAGGGCGTCGTCACCACAACCTACCGCGACAACAGAGACGAGAAGAGTTGCTGCAAGAAAACAGAAAGCACGCTGCATCATGGCCTGAACCTTCGGGCAGATCGCTAAAAGCGGGGGGAAACGGCAGGGGTTATCTGCCCGAAGGGTAGCGATTCAGCAGCATGCTTTCCAGCCCGGTTCAATCACCGAAGAAGTCGAAGTCCTCCGGGATGCACATCTCCAGCTCGGCGCTGCATTCCTCATCGGCGTCACAGTCGTCATCGTCACTGCACTCGTCGCCGAAGTCGTCGAAGTCCCCATCTCCGTCGTCGAAATCGAAGTCCTCCGGGATGCACATCTCCAGCTCGGCGCTGCACTCTTCGCCGGCGTCACAGTCATCATCGTCGGTACACTCATCGCCGAAGTCGAAGTCCCCGTCTCCGTCGTCGAAGTCGAAGTCCTCCGGGATGCACATCTCCAGCTCGTCGCTGCATTCCTCACCGGCGTCACAGTCGTCATCGTCGCTGCACTCGTCGCCGAAGTCGAAGTCCCCATCACCGTCTCCGTCACCGAAGTCGAAGTCCTCCGGGATGCACATCTCAAGCGCGTCGCTGCATACTTCGCCATCGCCGCAGTCGTCATCGTCGGCGCAGCTTTCACCGAAGTCGAAGTCTCCGTCTCCGTTGTCTCCCCCACCGAAGTCCCAATCGTCGTCGACGCAACTGCCTGTCAGGTCGCTGCAGAATTCTCCATCCTCACAGTCATCGTCGCTGTTACACGGGTCACCACCCCAGTCTCCGTTGTCGTCGTTGTTCGCGCTTTCTGGCGGCCCGCACTGGTGTTCACTGCAGACCTCGCCCCCCTGGCAGTCGGTGTCTTCCAGACAATCGACACACAACCCGGAGTCGGGATTGCACATCTGCGGTTCCGGACAGTCGACGTCGGCACACAGGCCGTCCTCGTCGTTTTGATCTTCCTCGTCGTTTTCATCCTCATCGTCGTTCGGGTCTTCGTCATTGTTTTGACCCTCTTCGACGTTCAGATCGTTGTCCGCATCTCCGTCGGAGACGTCGCTGTCACCACATCCCACCGCCAATGCAAGGCAGGCCACCACCGTGATGCACAGCTTCACAAGCATTCGAACTCGATCAATTCCACCCTGTCGTTCTGTCATCTCGATCTCCTGAGCCAGCGCAACACATTGAGCTTCAATTCATTTTCCGACCTCAGTGTGCGTTGCACCATAGCGACTGTACCCGCAGATGTCACATCCTGTGAGAGCCCCGCGCTACAGCACCGCTACCTCCCCCAGCATCGCCGCGGCTATCTCGCCCTCCACCATCGCCTGCGCACGGCATTCGCCCAGGAAGGTGTCCCACCCGTTCGCCTGCACCACCAACTGAACGGTCTGCCCCGGTCGCACCTCTCTGAGAAAGTGAGCCCCCAGAATCTTGGTGGCTCGAACGCCAAACTCCTCATCACCCATCTCATCCTGGAGCAACAACCCGAACAGAGCCGTGCCCACCTGGCCGAGCATCTCCAACAGAAGCGTACCGGGCAGCACCGGATCGCCCGGAAAGTGTCCCTCAAGCCCGATATGATCTTCACCGACGTGGCGCCGCCCCACGATGTACTCGTCGTCAGCATCCCAGCCGATCAGCTCATCGATCAGCAACATCGGCCCCGCGTGGGGTAGCAACTCGTCGAGTAACTCGTCGCGGCCCTTTAGATTCACCGGCCACTGCTCGCGGTCTACCAGCGGTTGGCGGCGAAGCCGGCGCAGGCTCTGGTCTGTTTTAGTCATGGGGATGGGTTGGTTTTGTACCCGGACGAGGTTTGCAACGGGGCTTCGTTGTACCCGGACGAGGTATGCAACGGGGCTTCGTTGTACCCGGACGAGGTCTGCAACGGGGCTTCTAAGATTTATGGGGTGCCACAGACACCACTGGTGGTCACCCAACGGCACAGCGGTTTTTCCACTAACCAATAACCGATAACCAATAACCAATAACGACTAACCGCTGTTCAGCGGTTTGGCGATGGTGTCCTCGATGATGTTACAGGCCTCGTCGATGTCCTCTTCGGTCAGTTGCGCAGACACGGAGATACGGAATCGGCGCCCATGGGCTTCGACGGCGGGAAAGTCGATGGGCTGCAGATAGAGCCCGCGCTGCTGGGCAGCAAGCGCCAGTTCCATAAGCTGCTGGCCCGACGAGCCGACGATGATTGGGATAACCTGTGACTCGGACTCGCCCAGATCGAGGTTGAGCGCCTCCAGGTTGGTGCGGAACTGCTCCACGTTGTCCCACAGTTTGTCGCGCAGGCTGCTGTCTCGGGTGGCCACTTCCAGGCTCTTGCGCATCGCCGCCACAATCGGCGGGGGCAGCGCGCAGGAGAACTGAAACGGCGACGCATAGCACTTCATGTAGCGGATAATATCCTCATCGGCGCAGACAAACCCACCGATGCCTCCGAAGGCTTTGCTCAGCGTACCGAAGTCCACCCCGATTCGGTCGCTCACACCGAAGTGCTCGGCGACCCCCTTGCCATGTTCGCCGAAGACCAGGCTGGAGTGTGCTTCGTCGATGTACACCGGGACCTCGTGGTGTTCACACACCTCCAACAGAGACGGCAGGTCCGCCAGGTCCCCGTCCATCGAGTATACCCCTTCGACGACGACGAGCCGCCGCTTGTCCTCGTAGCGCTGAAGCATCGCATCCAGCGATTCCGGGTCGTTGTGCCGGAAGCTCGCCAGTCGAGCCCCCGCCAGTTGTGCACCGTCGACGACACTTCGGTGGCACTTGTCGTCGATAACCAGCACGTCTCCCCGCTGCAGAAGCGCCTGAATCGCCCCCAGATTCCCGGCGTAACCGCTGGGATAGAGCATGCAATCGTCGCGCCCCTTAAACTCGGCAATTTCTTCGGCGAACCGGATGTGCTGGTCGAAGGTCCCCGACAGCATCGCCGCCCCGGAGGCGCCGACTCCATACTCCTCGACGGCTTCCACCGCCGCCTCAACCACCTCCGGGTGCGTCGACAACCCCAGGTAGTTGTAGGACGTCAGGTTGATCATATCGCGGCTCTCGCCGCTGATCCCACGCTCGATGGTCGTTCGCGGCGTCGGCGCCTCTTCGAGCGGCTGCTCAAAAAAGCTCATCGCCATCTGCACCCGCGGATCTTCGATCCAGGTCTCGAAGTCCTCCGGCGGGCTCAACACCTCGTCGCTGTCGTTGTACGTAAAATCAGCGAGGCTAAATTTGAGGATGTCATCAGGCTTCATGCAACTCTCCGAGCAACCATTTGTTCCCTTCAACGAAACCGCCACCAACTACCAATCACCAAACACCTACCACCCACCACCGAACGCCCACCACCCAGCACCCAGCGCCCAGAGCCCAGCGCCTAGAGCCTGACGTCAGAGATACTCCATGAACTTGTCGGCGAGCTGGTCGATATTTTCGACCTGCGACAGCTCCGAGCGAGGCACCCGGATTTCGAGCTGGCGCATCGTAGCGCTGACCACCTCGATAATATCGAGACTGTTCGCCCCGTAGTCGCGCATTGAGCTCTCCGGGGTAATCTCTTCGATGTCGACGTCGTGCAGATTCTCTTTGAGATTGGCTTTAATGATCTCGATGACGTCTTCTTTCGTCCGTTCTTCAGACATGTCCGTTCTCCAGGCAAATCACGTTGTGATGCGTCGAGTTACCGACGTTGTTTCCACCGTTGGTAACGTTGCATCGTGTTATCCTCAAATGCCAGCGACCGGTCGACGGTAATGATCTCGCTCTGCATCGCATCCAACAGCCCGCTGCAAAGCGCCAGCACCGCCCGCCCACACTCATCGGGGCTGAGCAGTTCGGACCGGTCAACTCCTTGCTCTTCGAAAAACTCCCAGATCTCTTCGCCGAACATCGCCTCGAACGACTCGGTGGCCACCATCCCGAACCGAATCGCATTGACCTTGCTTCCCTGCTCGCCGATATGGGTTCCCAGGTAGCGGGTGAACACTTCGAGCACACTCTTGGAGGCGGCCACGAAGTCATAGCCCGGATACCCCCGGTCGATCCCGTCGCTCGAAATCGCGACCACGTGCTCCGGATAACGCCCGAACACCTCGCCGATGGTATCTACGTAGTCAATCAGCGGCCACGCGCTGTACTCCAGGCTCTTGAACAGCGACCGCTTCTGGTAGCTGTCCAGATCGGGAGTCTTGGCGGCGAATGCGACGTTGGAGACGAAAATGTCGACCCCGTCGTGGTCTTCGGCAAGTTTCTCCATCAGCGCCCGGGTGTCCTCCGGGTAGGAGACATCGGCCATCTCGAACAGCGGCTGTGGCGCCCCGACCCGCTCGAACTGCTCGCGAATCTCGTCGGGGTCTGCCGAACCCCACCGGTAGGTCAGCACACACTTCGCGCCCGCCGAACCCAACGCCTTCGCCGACGCCAGCCCGATACCTCGGGTGCCCCCGGTGATCACCGCCAGCTTTGAACTCAAGTCAATCTCGTACATTCGCGCTCACTCCCAGATCGCTTCAACATGCTCAGGGCGCACCGTCGAGCCCACCGGACACCGACAACACCGCACCGTTGACGAACGACGCCTCCGGCCGGCTCAGATACCACACCGCATCGGCGACGTCCTGTACCGACGCCAACCGCCCGGCGGGACAAAACTGCTCCCAGTGTTCTACGAGGCGTTCATCTACATCGTCGATCATCTCTGTGTTGACCAGCCCGGGCACTACGGCGTTCGCCGTAATACCCCGGGGTCCGTACTCCTTGGCCAGGCTGCGGGTCAACCCCACCAGCCCCGCCTTGCTCGCCGCGTAGTTGGCCTGCCCGCTGGCGCCGCCCTGGGCAATCGATGAGATGTTGATGATCCGCCCCGACCGCTGGAGCATAAAGTGTGTCAGCGCCGCCCGGCTGACGTAAAACGCACCGGTCAGGTTGGTGTCGATCACCCGATTCCAGGCATCGTCGCTCATCATCGCCGCCGCCTGGTTGTCCATCACCCCGGCGTTGTTGACCACCACGTCGAGCCCGTCGAACGCCTCGATGATCTCTTCGACCACCTCGTCGACGGCCTCGCTGTCGCGCACGTCCAACTGCCGCGCTTCGAATCGCCGGGCGTCCTCTTCATCCCCGGCGCTTCGGCCCTGTTGAAGCGTCTGTTGCGCCCCCTCGGCATTGCTGTGATACGTCACCGCCACCGAGGCTCCCTCGGCGGCGAATCGCGCAGCGATGGCGCGGCCAATCCCGCGGGAACCACCTGTGACCAGAACCTTCATCATCGTCACTCTCCCGGTTTCATCATGCGCATCTCATCGTCGTCGGGCCAGAATCGGTCGCGCTCAAAGGTTGTCTTCTCTCGTTGCTCGGGTGGCGCTGCGTTGTGCTCCGGGGGCTCTTCGACCACCAGATGAACGTTGGTGCCGCCGAACCCGAAGGCACTCACACCGATGCGCCGTGGCGACGACGCCTCGCCGCTGGGTTCTGTCCACTTCTGCGGATCCCGGGCAACGTCAAACCCGCTGCCGTCGAACTCACAGGCCGGATTGGGCGTGGTGAAATTCGGCTGCGGCGGGATCACGCCCCGCCCGACAACCAGCAACGCCTTGATCAACCCCGCCACCCCTGCGGCGGCCTCCAGATGCCCGATCGCCGCCTTCGCCGAGCCGAGCCAGCGCGGCCCGTCCCCGTCGGTGGGGGGGCCAAACACCTTCTGCAGTGCCTTCACCTCGATGGCATCGCCCAGCTCCGTGCCCGTTCCGTGTGCTTCGATCGCACCGATGGTCTCCGGGTCGACACCGGCATCCTGAATCGCCGCTTCGATCACTTCGCGCTGGGATTGCCCGTTGGGCGCGGTCAATCCGTTGGTCGCGCCGTCCTGATTGACCGCCACACCCCGGATCACGCCCCGGATGTGGTCGCCGTCGCGGATGGCGTCTTCCAGCCGCTTCAGCACCACCATCCCGCAGCCCTCTCCGCGCACGTACCCGTTTGCATCCTCGTCGAACACCCGGCAGACCCCGTCGGGCGACAGCATCCGCGCCTGCGAGAACGCCACCGACATATCCGGGGCCAGAATCACGTTGACCCCGCCGACGATGGCGTTGTCACATCTGCCGGCGCGAAGGTTCATCACCGCCTGGTCCACCGCCGCCAGCGATGACGAGCAGGCCGTATCCACGGTCAGACTCGGCCCACGCAGGTCGAGCCAGTATGACAGCCGGTTCGCCGAGATACTCGGCGCCAGCCCCGATCCCGCGCGCACCGGTGTACCCTCGTACAGCCGGGCGAAATCGCTGGCCGACTGACCGATGAACACCCCGGTGGCACTTCCGGCGAGCTCTCCTTTCGTCAGCGACGCATCTTCGATGGCATGCCAGCCGGTCTCCATGACCAGCCGCTGCTGCGGATCCATCGCCTTCGCCTCCCGCGGCGAGATCCCGAAAAACGACGGGTCGAACCGGTCGATCTCGTCGAGAAACCCACCGCGGTCGGTGGCCATGGTGTCAAACCCTGCAATGTCGGGGTCGGTAAACGTCTCCGGCTCCCAGCGCCGGGAGGACACCACCCGGAACGCATCCTCGCCGCGTTCGAGCAGCTCCCAGAACTGCTCCACGTTTTCGGCGCCGGGAAACCGGCACGCCATCCCCACCACCGCCACCGCCTGGTCGTCGTCGAAGCCCACGGTGCGACCGCTCTCTGTGTGCGGTCGTCGCCGTTGCCCGTCTTCGTCTCCGCTCAGATGGGCGGCCAGCGCCGCGATGTTCGGGAAGTCATAAAGCGCTGTGGCCTCAATCTCGGTGCCCAGCCACTCTTCGAGTTCACCGACGATTCCCGCCGCCGACGCCGAGTCGATGCCGAACGCCGAGAACGGCCGGTCCAGATCGACATCA
>SKMT01000471.1 GCA_007120915.1 Myxococcales bacterium
TAGCCGCTGGAGTCGTCGACGTCGTTGAACACAGTGCCCGCCAGCGGAGCGCCGATCGCTTCGAGCTGCTCGATGGAGCGGCCCAGAAGCTCCTGGCGTGTCTGGGCGAATCGCACAATCAGCAATACGGCGTCAGCACTGTGGCTGAGGATCAGCGCGTCGGCCACCGCTGCCAGCGGCGGGGAGTCGAAGACGACCCGGTCGTAGCGCGATTTCAGCTCTTCGACGAACTCCTCGAACCGCTCGGTGTGAAGTAGCTCCGAGGGCTTGGAGGGTACGGGGCCGCAGGCCACGATATCCGGTCCTTCGTCGAATGGTGCCGGCTGGATGACATCGTCGACCGACGCCCCGTCGGTGAGCACCTGGCTCAGACCTCTGTCGTTGCTCACCCCCATCGCCTTGTGAACCCGAGGCCGGCGCATATCGCTGTCGACGAGCACCGTCTTCTCGCCCGACTGCGACAGGGCGATGGCCATGTTGGTGGCCGTGACCGTTTTGCCCTCTCCGGGCCCGGGGCTGGTCAGAAGCAACACCTGTGGGGCATCGTCTGTGGCCATGAACATCAGGTTGGTGCGAAGGGTCTTGATCCCCTCTGAAAAGGAGCTTCGCGGCGCTTCGGCCGCCAGGGTGTCCAGCGGAGATTCGCCGTGGGTGCGCACCCCTTTGAGCGCCGATTTCTGCACCGCCGGAAGTGTGCCCAGAACCGGCTCGTTGGTGTACCCGGCGATCTGCTGGTGGCTTTTGAGCGTGTTATCGAGCGCGTCGATGAAGATCATGATCGCCCCGCCAAAAAACAGCCCTGCCAGCAGTCCAATCGCCAGGTTCAGCGGTACCTGGGGGCTGACCGGTGACTGGGGAACCGAGGCGTGTTCGAGCACCTGAATGATGTCGTGTTCGTACAGCGCATTTAGATCGAGTTCGGTGGTGCGCTCCAGCACCGCTTCGTAGTGCTGGCGGGTGGTGTCGGCGCTGTCGCGAAGCTGGTTGTACTCCAGGCCGATGTCGTTGAGCTGGGCAACTTCGTCGGTGAGCCGATCCTGTTCGGCGCGCAACTGTTCGGCGTTGCGACGGGTCACCGACACCTGGTTTTCGACGCTGGAGCGGATGCGATCGATCTCGGAGTCGATGGAGTTGCGCACCACCTCCAGTTGCTGGTCGACCTGGCGGACCTCGGGGTGGTCATCGAGATAGCGGCTGGTCAGCCGGGCGCGCTTCTCCTCCAGCTCACTTTCGCGCTCCAGGGAATTGCTCAGCGAATCGTTGTCCACCAGATCGCCGAGTGCGCGAAGATCACCGCTGGGGTTGCCTTCCATCTCCGCGATCTGGTCGAGCAGCGCCTCTTCGGAGTACAGCTCCGCTTCCACGTCGCGCAGCCGGGCGCTGGTCGAATCGAGGGCCTCCCGGGTCATCTCTCGACGGTCTTCGTAGGAGAGCGACAGAATGTTGTGGTCCTGCTGGTACTGCTGCAGCTCTGCGTAGGCGTTGTCGAGTTCCGTGCGTTGGTTCTCGATGTACTCCTCGAACCACTGGGTCAACTGCTCCATACCCCCGGACTGAAAGTCGCGGATGTAGTCGACGTAGGACTCGGCGATGCCGTCGGCGATCTGGGCGGCCAGGTCCGGATCGCCGATGCGTACCTCCACAAGCCCCACTCGGCTGTCGCGTTGCAGTGAGTAGTCGGTGGCCCCACGTACGGTGGCCACCGCCATGTCACGGCGTTGCTCTTCGGTCAGCTCTTCTTGGCCTTCCGGCCGATCCTCCGGTTCTCCGATCACCCGCGGATCTTCGGCCAGCCCCTCTCGGTCGACCACCCGTTCGTTGAACCATCGGGAATCGAGCACCTCGCGCTGGGTGTTCCAGAACTCCTCGAACTGGAATCGGCCTCCGGGGTCGATAAATTCTACTTCCTCGAATTGACTTCCGAAGACGTTGGGTTGAGTGTCATGGAACAGCAACTTACTGGTCGCCTGATAGATCCGGGGCTGTTGATCGGTCCACAGGTATGCTGCTCCCACTCCGGCAACGGCGGTGAGGATCAAAATCCAGTAAAACCGCTTGAAGAGAGCCCAGTAGCGGGTTAGCAATTCCCCCAATGCTTCAGAAGATTCCCCGCCGGGATGCGGGGCAGATTGTTCGGGATACCCAAACTGCTCGGTCATGATCCTTACTCGACAACAGAGCTCGTCATGGACGAACTGGCCCTACCAGGCGCCAGCCGGGCATGCTAGGTCGTTGGCCTCCGGGCGTCAACGAATCGCGCAGAACCAGTTCATTGGCACATCGGAGGTACGATGAACAACGGACTTCGCCGCGGTGGCGACGCCCAGTCCCCCGCTGGTTCAATGTCCTGGCACGTGCCATCGATTGTGCTCGCCATCGTCGTTGTGGCAAGTCCAGTGGCCATCGGCGGGGTGCATGCTGCAGTTGCCGCCGGCGTGGCTTGCCTGTCGTTATTCGGGCTGTGGTTCGCCCTGATTACCGGTGGCGGTCGCCAGCGAGAAACCGGACTTGTGGCGTTTTCTATTCCGGCGGTGGGCTTCAGTCTGATGGCCGTCGCCTGCTTGATCCAACTGATTCCGGTGCCCACCTCGGTGTATCGGCTGTTGCAGCCGGCGGGCTATGAGGCCTGGCTGACCAACTGGGAGGTGGTCTTCGGCGAAGAGCCGCAGTCGGGGCTGCATCTGATGTCGATGGACCCGCGCGCGACCAGCGAGCATGCGCTGAAGTGGATTGCGCTGGCGGCGACCACCTCGCTTGCCGGGTGGGTGATCACCGACCGGCATCGACGACGTTTGTGGTTGGGACTGGTGTTGGTGGGCGGGCTGGTGGTCACGGCGGTCGGATTTATCCAGAACCTCGCGGACACCGACCTGTTTCTGGGTTTCTACGAGGCGGAAGTGGGCGTGCGCGGGATCTCTACCTTCGTGTCCACGAACCACGCCGCCAGTTATTTCGGGCTTCTGGCGGTGATCGGGGCGGCATACAGCCTCGATCACCTCCGCCGCTCCCCTCCGAAGGCGTCGCTGGCCGCCGGGGCGACGGTGCTTTTTTTGCTGCTCTGTGCGTTTCACGACAGTGACGGGGCGCTTCTGGCCACGGCGCTGGGTCTGGCGGTCGTCGCCGTTGCTGCAGCCCGGCGTTTTTCCAAAAGCCGCAACAAACTGCGCCGGCGCATCGCCTCCATCGCCCCCGGACTGCTGCTTCTGGCTGCACTGGCGGCGATGTTGATTCCCACCGACTGGATGCTCGCCGAGCAGGCCCGCGGGATCGAAGATATGAGCACCGAGGTACGGGTTCACATGATGAAGGGAGCCGCCACGGCGGTGCCCGATCATGCCGTCGTCGGCACCGGCGCCGGCTCCACCGAGCGGGTGATCTCGCCCTACCTGGACTGGCACGAGCTTCGGGGGCGCACCATCCCGACCATTGAGAACGAGCCCGTCGAATGGATGATGACGCTGGGGCCGGTCGCCGGACTGACGGCTCTGGCGTTGTTCGCCCTGATGCTGGCGCGCACGCTGCCCCATCTGTGGCGCCGCCGCTCACGAAAAGGGGCGGTCACCGCTGCGGCGATTCTGGTGACTGTGGGCACCATCGCCATGTTTCACTTTCCGTTCCAGGCGCTGGGCATCACCATCGTGGCCACCGTGGCGCTGGAGGCCTGTCTGGACCGGCGTCGAGATCGACTGTTCCTGTGGACGACCCCTCGCGTGGCCGCGTTGTTTCTGCTGGGGTTGACCCTGGCGGTCGCCGGGCTGCTCACCGCCCGGGCCACCGTGTTGCAACCGGGAGCGGAGACCGATTATCAACTCGAGGAGCCGGAGCGGGTTGAGCGTGCGCTTCATCTCCACCCCACCGACGGGATGTTGATGACGGCGCTGAGCCTGGATGCGCGCGATGAGGACGAACAGCAGGCGTTAGAGATGGCGCGGCGGGCCTTCGAGTTGAGACCACGACCGCAGCAGCAGGTCATCCTGGCCAGAAGCTATGCCATCGCCGATGACCCCGAATCTGCCGCAAAATGGTACGCCGATCTGATCCACGAAGATCGCGACCACGCCAACCATCATTTCGGCCTGGTACGCGACCGACTTCGTTATGATCTGCGCGACGCCGATCTTCGCGCGAAGGTGATGGCCGAGACCACGGAGCGCAATATCACCCGGCTTACCCGTGAAATCGTCAATGAAGAGGGGCGGTTTCCCGCCATCGAGATGCACCTGGCGATCATCGACCTGCGCGGTGACCGGGTGCTGTCGCATCTGAAGCTCATCGACTTGTACCAGGACGTGGAGCAGGAACTGCTCGCGGAGGTGTACGCCCGCAATCTGGTCAATCAGAATCTGGAGGGGCCCGACGGTGAACGGCCCGCCGGGCTCGAAGAGCTGCTCGATCTGCTCGATGGCCTGGGCCGAGAACAGGAAGCGCTGAATATGGCGGATCGTGCCTTCAAAGCTGGTTATGCCACCCCGGAGTTGGCTCGGAGCATCCTGTCGCTGGTGTCGGGCAACCCGGAGAATGTTCACGACGACCATTGGCGGCTGATCGAATCGGCCATCGACGTCGGCTGCCAGCCTCCCTACGAAGGCGGAGAGCGGCGCGTCTGCTGGACTCGCCGCGCCGTCGTCGCCGAAGCCGACGGTGACATCGACAACGCCGAGTCACTGCTGCGCCGCGTCGAGCGCGCCTATGACGATCCCCGCCCTCTGGTCAATTTACTGAGCAGACACCGGCGCTGCCGTGAGTTGGCCACCCTCAAACGCGCCTGGGAGGGCGAAAACCACCACGGGCGCATCGAGTCCGCGCTCGACGACTGCGTCGACTACTCCGATGAATTTGAGGATTAGATAACACCCTCCCCCGAAGCGTCAGCGCGCGGGGGAGGTGGCCGCGAAGCGGTCGGAGGGGGCGAAAA
>SKMT01000584.1 GCA_007120915.1 Myxococcales bacterium
CTCGTTCTCGGGCTCGGTCTCGGGCTCGGGCTCGTTGTCGGGCTCGGGCTCGGGCTCGTTGTCGGGCTCGGGACTGGAAGTCTCCGACGGGATTTCGTCGTCGGAGACCTTCCGCGTGGGGCTGAGATCGGCGGCGGCGTCCGGCGGCAGTTGAGCGTCTTCCACCTTTTTGGTGCCCGCCATCAAATCTACGGGCTTTTGTGCGGGCAGCTCATCGGACGTGTCGACGGGAAGGATGTCTTCGCTTCCCAGCCGGGCAGTCATCGCATCGAGGCTTACGCCATGATTTCCAAGCCTGTCTGCCATGCTCTCAACGGCCGGGACCATCGCCTCGCGCATCGACTCCACATCTCGGAAACGTTCCTCCGGGTCACGGGTAAGCCCTGTGGCCAGAAAATCGGTGACGACATCCGGCAGATCCAGATCGGCGATCTCTGCGAGCGGTTCGTAGTCGTCCTGGATCTTCTGGACCATCACCTGTTCATCGGTCTTGCCGGGGAACGGCCGCCGCCCGGTGAGCAACTCGAAAAGCATGACCGTAACGGCGTACAAATCGGTCCAGGGCCCCAGATTTTTGCGCGAAATCTGCTCCGGCGCCATGTAGTTCGGTGAGCCCAGATGCCAGCGGGTGTCGCTGCGATGCTCGACAAACTTGGCCAGCCCGAAATCGAGGAGTCTGGTGTGATGGGGGTTGCCGACGACAGACTGGAGCATCAGATTTTCGGGCTTGATATCCCGATGGATGATGCTCTCTTCGTGAGCTGCGCCGAGCCCGTTGAGCACCTGGTTGAAGATATCGATGAGTTCGTCTGCCGAAAACCCGCGGCTGTGGCGGGTGCGCCGAAAGATCTCTTCGCGCAGTGTGCGCCCCTTGTCGACAAACTCCATCACCAGGTAGGGCCGGCTGTTGTGCAGTCCGTACTTGAGTAGCCGCACGATGTTGGGATGGGTCAGATGAGCGAGCACCTCCGCTTCGCTCTGAAACTTCTTGAGCAACACCTGAGAAAATTCGGGATCTTCGGTGGAGATGTTGATCAGCTTCAACGCTCCCTTCAGCCGCAACAGGGGCGCCTGATAGGCCAGGTATACCTTGCCGAACCCGCCTGCGCCGATCAGATCGACGACCAGAAAGTCGCCGACTTTCTGGCCGACAATCGGGTCGGGGCCGCCGGTGTGGTCCTGATGGAGCCGCTCCCAGTAGGAGTCGGCGATAAAGTGAAGCCCCCGCTTTTTGCATCCCCGCTCGTCACAGGATTCGCCGACCGTCCCCCGCGCGTCACAGCCAGGACATGTTCCCTCGGTACCACGCATCAACTGCCCAGTTGTAATCCAGTAACATTGCGCTGTTGGCGGGCCGTATCAAAAGGCCGTTGACGGCGCAGGGAAGCGAAAAATGAGAATCGTCGGCGCCATTATGCCAGAGGGCCTCGGGGGTCACAACGGAGGCAGATATTGGTTAGTTGTTGTTGGTTATTGGTTGGGCGTTGGACGATCCGGAAGCGCGTAAGGCTACCGGGGCCTCGAGACTTTCTTTCTGGGTGCTGAGGGTTACTGGCGGCCGTAGTCATAGCGGAAGGGAAAGCGATAGTGGCCTTGCACGTAGAACTGACCGAAATGCCACAGCGACTGTTCGTTGAACTCCCCGGCTTCCATGACACCGCCGGCGAGCGGCTGTGGTGGAACGTGTACTTTTGAAGACCAGCCGAAGCTGATCAGAAAGTCGTCGGTCACAGGAACTTCCAGGTCCAGCACAATGGACGCGCCGGGACGGGCGAAGAAGTACGGCGAGGACGCGGAGGGTGAATTCAAGTACATCAGCGTGGTGATCACCCGGCCGTTTACCGAGAAGCGGACCGGTTCATTCATCAACGTGATCCCGGCGCCGATGATCGACCAGGTCGCCCCCCAGGCCGACGCCTCGGCGATCGGTGGGGACAGATAGAGCGACGACGGTATCAGCCCCAGCACCATCGGTGAGATGCGAACTTCTCCGGCGCGGCGCAACATGCCGCGATAATTGCGCGGGACGAGCCGCGGGTGGTCGTCGATGATGTCAGCATCGATGACGGCAGTGACACTGAGTCGAAGGCCGGTGTGAACCGGCTGATCACCGGCGAGATTTCCGCCCCAGCCGACGGCGTCATCCTCGAAAGTGGGCCCTGCGAAGATGTTGCCCGTCGGCCCGACGCCAACCTGCACGGGGATCTCGGCGACGGTGGAACTGCCCGCATGTGCGTCGTCGATTGTCGCGACGGTGAATGCCGCGACGGTGAGAGCAGCCACCAGCACTTGAAAACGTGACATCCTTACTCCTCCGACCAGCGAAACATAACGGAGTCGAATCTGCCGGAAATCCCGACGGATGTCCATTGTTTGGTCGTGGGACTCGGGTCTCGATGCGATGACCTTTCGTGGTGATGAGCCGTTGGGTATGTTGGCGTCTGCTGTCTGTGGCTTCATTCTCACCGGCGCATGACTTTATCGATTCGACAACGAGCATTTTCGGCACTGCTGGCGGCGATGGTGGTGCTGTTTGTCGCCGAGGCGTTGTACACCACGGCGGCCGAGCCGTATGTGCAGCCCTGGATGGTGCCGGTGCACCTGGGAGTGGGAGCGCCACTGGTGCTCTTTGTCGCCTGGGTGGGCGCACGAATCGTCGAAGCCTGGCATCACCGGTTGGCCGACAGAATCACCGAACGCACCACCACGGTGTGGGGCCTTACCACCGTGATTTGCACGGGAATATGGGCGGGGATAACCGGCGCGGCTGCACTGTCGTCGTTTCGACAGATGGCGACCGACGAGTTCGCCGCTGCAGCTACGGCACTTTCAGCAGCAGTGGCGCTGGTCCTGGTGTCTGCTGCATCGGTGTTGGTCGCATCCGGTGTCGACAACGTGCTGCAGTTCGCCGAGGAGAAGACGGGGTTCGACTGGCTGGCCCGGCCCCTCACCTGGTTGATGACCGCTGCCGTGGGGGCAGCACTGGTTGTCGTCGCCGGATTCGCGGTGGCCACCGACACCTTTCGGCTGCTCCCCTGGGCCTATGTGGTCGGTCCAGCCTGCGGGATCGCCGCCGGGGTCGCGGTGTGGAAGCTGACCGAAGGTCGTCGGCAGTATGTACCGGTTTCAACCGCCGGACCACCATCGGTGTCGTCGCGCTGGGGTTGTTCACGTTGCTGCTGCCGTCGGCCCTCGACGATGCCCGGGAGTCTTTTGTGGACCGGCCCAATCTGGCCAGTTCCTGGAAGGCAGCGGTACATCCGTTGCTCGACTTCGACGGCGACGGTTATCTGTTTTTCTACGCCGGCGGCGACTGCGCGCCCTTCGATCCCGAGCGTGGGCCTCACGCAACGGAAGTGCCCAACGACGGCATCGACTGGAACTGTTCCGGCTCCGATCTGACCATCGACCCCGAGGACTTCGAACCCGGCCCTCCTCAGGTCGACCGCCCCGACGGTATCGTCGACAACCCCCACGTTATTCTGGTGACCACTGATGCCCTGTCGCACCCTCACACGTCGGTGGCGGACTACAAGCGGGACGTCACACCCCATCTGGCCGACTGGGCCGAGCGAGCCACGGTGTTTGAGACGGCATTCTCAAATTCTACGTCCACCCGACTTGCGATGCCGGGGCTGTTGGCGAGCCGGATGAACGCCCAGATGCACCTGGAAGACAGCCGCCGCCATCCCTATCCGTACGCCGACGACGAAGAGACCATCGCCACCGTACTGAGCGAGGCCGGCTACCGGACGATACACATCCCGGGCACCCAGTATTTTGAGGATTGGGGCGGGTACTGGAACGGCTTCGACGAGGTCGACACCGACACTTACGCCGGGGCTGAACACGAACACCATACCTCCCCGGAGTTGACCGACGCGGCGATCGAAGTGATCGAAGAACATGACGACAACGAGCCGCTTCATCTGTGGGTGCACTACTTTGACCATCACGGCCCGTATGTACTGCCGGAAGACGGCAAAGTCTTCGGGGATGGGGAATCGAACCAGGACCGCTTTGACAGCGAGCTGCACTTTGCCGACAGCAACTGGCGCCATTTGCTGGAGACCGTCGAAGACCGGTGGGATCCGGAGGAATACATCATGATCTTCACCTCCGACCACGGCGAGGCGTTCGACGACAATCACCCCCGACAACACCACGACTTCTCGGTGTATACCCGGCCGCTGCACGTGCCGTTGATCATCCAGGCGCCCTGGGGGCGCGGCGAGCGCATCGACGGGCTGACCGGACACATCGACGTGCTGCCCACCATCGCCAATCTGGTCGACACCGAGCCATCCGACGGCTGGGATGACCGCCTGGGAGAGACGTTGATTCCCTCCCTCAAACACAGCACGCCCCCCGAGAAGGATGTCATCTACTCGTTGTTCTACATCCCGGAGGCGATCCGCACGGACGAAGAGACATTCCAGATGTACGGGGTGCGCACCGACGAGTGGTACTTCTACGAAAACCGGCGCCGCGACGAACGGCGGCTGGTGCGCTGGCGCGAAGACGCGCTGGACCGGCAATGCTTCGGAGATGAAGAACCGGACAAGTTCGAAGCCTACCGCTACATGGGCCACCAGAAGCTGGACTGGCTCAAGGAGCGAGAGGTGGGTTTGACCCACCTGGCCGACTGAGATCATTGGTGGTTATTGGTTATTCGTTATTGGTTATTGGTCGAACGTTCGTAATTGGGAGTTGCCAGCAACCGCCCACAGCAAACCGACAACCGACAACCAACAACCAACAACCAACAACCAATAGCCCTCATTGCTCGTCGTAGAGGTGGTCGTACATCCGGAACAGCGCCTGCTGTTTGACGTAGCCGAGGCTGATGAGCGCATCGTAGGAGTCGATCTCTCGCTGTTCGCGAGCGGTGACGATGTTGTCGAC
>SKMT01000405.1 GCA_007120915.1 Myxococcales bacterium
TCCCGGAGCACAAGTCGCCGTCGAACACCCCTTCGCCGGGATTGTAGGAACCATGCAGCGTCAGCCAGTCCGCCGGCCAAACGACCACCGACGGCTCAAACTGCATCGGAAACACCCGTCGATCCGGCAGTATCACCTCCAGCTCATCGTCGTCGCCCTCCTGCAGTGTCGGCGCGCCGAGCCGGGCCATCTGCACCCGGGCGTCCACCCCCAGCGCCAGCCAGTCGGTCACATAGTTGGTGTCCTGTTCGGCCAGGAAATTGATCCCCATCTGCTCGTAGTCCACCGCCACGTTGTCGATCTGGTTGCCAAAGCCGATCTCGGAGCGAATTCCCCCGCCGTCTTCGCTGACGTGGCAGGTCGCACAGGGGGCCCCGGAGGTCGCCGACATCCGCGGGGTGGCCTCCGCCTCCGATGTCACCGCCAGAGTCCATATCGCCGTTGCAACCACCAACACACACAACTGCACATTGCGCATCGCTACGTCCTGTCGGTCAGATTACGAAACAAGATCAGGGGGCGAAGACGGTGCCTTCACCGCTGTCGGGATCGAATTCGACGGGAAAGGTGCGGATATCCGGGACGTCATCGTTGTGAACGTCGCTGTCGATGAACGATCCGTCGGCGGAAAATCGCGAAAAGTGATGTCGACACACGATCGACTCTTCGTCGTCGTCCCACTCCACGAAGTTCGGTTCTTCTGCCTGGCTGCAACCACCCATATCCAGGTTTTCGTGGGGACAGGTGCGGTCAAACGCCGCGATGTCATCTTCGGACACCCGAACAAGCAATACCGGATGGGATCCGTGGTTGTGGCAGACCATCGCCCCCACCTCGTCGAGCGCATCGTAGCCGCTGTCGGAGAGCGAAAAGCTCGACTCGCTGACGAACTCCCCGTTGGAGATGTCTGCAAATTCACAACCGGCAAACAGGGGGCAGACCGCTGCGGCGGCCAACGCTTTGAGTATCTGGCGGCGATTGACACCGCCGGACCCGTTATCGCTCATCTGCTCACTCCTCGTCGTCCCTACGTTGTCGTCGCCGATCCGCTCTCGCCTTCAGCCCGGCGAGAACAAACAGCACCACTGCAAACCCAACCGGCGCACCTCCCAGCACGGCGGCGCCGGTGACGGGATTTTCGTCGGTGTCCGGGATCAGCCCGAACTTGAAGCCCTCCACCCACTCGGTGGACTCGATCTCATCGCCGAAGGGATCTTCCTCGACGACCGTCTCCTCCACTTTGTACTGAGTGACAAAGGGCATGCCACTGCTCGCCCAGTAGCCGAACACCCCACCGCCGGCAACCAGAAAAACCAGCCCGAACACAGCCAAAAGTCGTGCAGAGGGAAGGTTGCTCATCGATCACTCCGCTGTGGCGTAGATGGTGCCTTCGACGTCGATGGTCTCGCCCACGGAGCTGCCGATGCCCCGGTCGCGAGTACCCTCCACGCCGTAGTCTCGAACCGAAAAATCGAGCTCAAATTGCACCCGCGCAAGATTCTGGTCGGGAAGCACGGCCACCTGCACCTTCGCTTCTTCCTCGTTGCTCTCCCCCCGCATCGTCACCGTTCCGGTGGCCGTGCCTTCAAAGTCGAGACGTTCGTCACCGCGTGCGACACGCACATCTTCAAACTCACCGATCTCGAAGGTGACGTTGGGATGCTCATCGGCATGCAGCCAGGATTCCTGGGTCAGATGGCGGTCCCGCGTGGAGTTTCCGGTCTCCACGGATTCGACGGGAAACTGGATGGTTCCCTCCGTGGCCGACGGATCATCGGGATCGAACCGAATCTCACCTTCGATGGCGCTGGAGGTGCCGGTGAACCGCTCCATCGGCGCATCGGAGACAAACCGGATCTGGGAGCGATCGTCGTCAATGGCCCAACTGCCGGAGGGAGCATCGGCGACCACCGTCGAAGTGATACCGACTACGGCAAACACTACTGCCGTGGCGATGAACATCTTCGCGAGCATCTTTCGTCTCATCTCGACCTCGTGGTCTGCATAAATTTCAGGAAACGGAACCGTATCACTTTCGCCCATTGTCGTTAACGTCTTCTGTTTAGTGCGACGACGGCGCGGTTTGTTACATTCAACGCTGGTAGCTGTTGGTGTCGACGCCGGCGAGTAAGGGTGCGGCCTCGCCGCGGCAGATCTTCACCCTTTCCGATTTCCGACTTCCGATTTCCGATTCGCCTTTAATTGCTCGTCGTCTCCAGATCCTCACGCAATCTCAACGGACCGCCCGCCCCCCTCAGCCGAAGGAAAAGCAAAAAGTCTATCGGAAGTCGGAAGTCGGAAGTCGGAAACGTCGCGGCGTCGTCGGTCCGGGGCCATGTCCCCGGCCCCGCCAGCGCGGAATGCCCCACCCCCCGTGCGCTGTTATTCCCCTCAGGTCTGACGACCCTTTTCATGCCACCTGTCGGTGGTACCTTTACCTCGCTGGTGTCTCCGTGACGAAGGCCGATCCGATGTCTTCACCAAATCACTGGAAATCAAGAACCGTGTTGGTGGTGGCCGCTGCTATCGTCGCCACGCTGATGTTCGTGCCCTACGGCTGGGCGGCGATCTATCCGTTCCAGTTGTTCAACACGTTTATCCACGAAGCGGGCCACGCCATCGCCACGGTGGCCACCGGCGGGGTGGTCCATGAATTCGTGGTCAACCCGGACACCAGCGGGCATGTGATGCGCCGCGGCGGGTTCACTCCGCTGGTCGCATCGGCGGGCTATCTGGGAAGTGTCATCGCCGGGGCGGCGCTGTTGTACGCCGGAAGAAAGCGCAAATGGGCCCGGCCCACGCTGCTGGGGCTGGGGGCAGCCACGCTGTTTGTCACCGCCGTGTTCGCCGGCGGAGGTGGGATGGTGATGTCGCTGACCGCCTTCGCGCTGTATGCAGCGGGGCTGGGAATTCTGTGGTTTGGAAAACGCCAGGATGAATGTGGCAAAAGCCAGGCCAAATACGTCGCCTTCGGGGCGCTGGTGCTGTTGGCAGCGGTGGTGTTCAGTGCGTTGATCGGCGGGCTCGTCGCCTCACTGGTGGGCATCGGCATGGGCGCGGCGGCGATATTCGTGGGGCTGTACGCCAGCCGATTTGTCCAGCATCTGACGGTGCTGGTGCTCGGCGTAAAAATTTCGCTCGACGGGCTTAACAGCCTCGCCGTTCTCTGGAACATCACCGGCCAGGGCCACGACCACAATGACGCCGCCAACATGGCCGAAGCCGTCGGGATGACCCCCGAATTCTGGGCGATCACCTGGGCGCTGATGAGCGTGGCCGTGATCGCCGGCGCGTTCTGGATGTTCTGGCGGAGGTAGGTCTGTCGGAACGTTTCAAAACGCTCAACCGTTGTAACACCACATCCGCCACTGAACCGCACTTTGACGCCAATAATGCCATGTCCATCAAAGACCGCCTGTGGCGCAACGTCCGTGCCAATCTGAATCATCTGCTCGACAACGTCCGTGAGTTCGAGGAGCGCGGCGGTCTGCGCTCGCTGTTCGACCCCGAAACCGGAGCGCCCCGTGACCCGAACCAATGGGAAGAGATCGGCGGCGACGGCCCCAACGCCCACCGTGAACCACCTTCTTCCGGCGGCAAAAAGACCATCCGCGAGTACTACGCGAACCTGGAAGTGCCCTATGGCTCCGATCTGAAGACGGTGCGCAAAGCCTACCGCAAGCTGATGCGTGAGTATCACCCCGACAATTTCACGGACGACCCCAACAAAGAGCGCATGGCCACCGAGCTGGCCCAGGAACTCTCCGTGGCCTACGAGAGTATCAAGGAGTATCTGGACTCAGGCCACCACTGATCTCGACTTCGTCGAGACAGGTGGTAGGTGGTAGGTGGTGGGTGTTAGGTGGTCGGTGGTCGGTGTTAGGTGGTCGATGGTCGGAGATTTGAACGTATCGGTTTGAAGCAACCACGTTCGAACAACTACCAACCAATAACCAATAACGAATAACGAATAACCAATAACCAGGTCACCGCTCGTTGAGGATGCGGTCGATCAGCTCTTTGCTCTCCGCCGTCAGCCGGGTGAACGCAACGCCCATCCCCTTCTGATCTTGTGCGGTCTCCACCCGCACCACTTCCCCCTCGCCTTCGACGGTCTCGATATCGTCGAGGATCACCGAAAACTCCAGATTGACCTTCGTTCCCACGGGCAACGGGTTTTTGGACCGAATAAACACCCCGCTCTGCGAGATGCTCGTCACGTACTCGGCGATGTACTCGTCGATACAGGCGAACTCCCGATTGATCTCTATCCGTTCGCCCTGGCGGCGATCATCGCCGGAGTATGATTCGTCGGGATTGTCGGTCATCGGTGATCCTGGGAGAGCAGTGAACTTCGTATGAACACCTCAGGCCACGACTTCGTTGCTGTGGCAGGGAGATGTTCGGCCAGAAGAGCCAGTACAAGTCGAGAGAGTACGAAAAGAAAGGGTTTCACGGCAAACCCCGCGGCACTGTCCAGTCGGTTGAATACCTGTGCGAAGACGATGTGTAAGCAACAGGGGATGTGGAGATACTGGAGATGAGGGGACACACATCCAATAGCACTGCGGCACTGTCCAGTCTGATCGGTGGTAGTCGACTGAATACCTGTGGGAAGACGATGTGTAAGCATTGGAGATGCTGGAGATGAGGGGATACACATCCAATAGCATTATTCACAGAATTGGCAGAATTCCGAAAACTCGGATAATTCGTGGCAAATTTCCGGGCGGGCGGGCGGAGGCTGGATGGTCGAACTGAAGATGTAGATCTGCGTCTTCGACGTGCGTCGATTTTTTGATCTTTTTACGATCATTTTTATTCTGATCGTTCTGCGATCACTGTGCTGTCGTCGGCGTCCTCATCTGACGCTGCCTCCTCGTGCAGTGCTCAAAAGTTTCAA
>SKMT01000549.1 GCA_007120915.1 Myxococcales bacterium
AACAGCAAGAAAAACAGCAAGAAGAAAAGCGTCGTGCGGAGATGTCGCTGTGGCCTTCGGAGGTAGGCTGGGCCGGAGCGGGAGCGGTGCTGACGGGCGGGATCAGTTTGATCGCCGCCGGAGTGATCTCGTCGTCGGTGGACAACGACTTTCAGCAGTTGGACGCGGCGGTCGCCGCCGGAGAGCGCGAAGACGCACTTGTGCAGGCCCGCGATATCGGGCGGCGTCAGGCCTGGGGGCGGTTCTGGCTGTACGGCGGTGTATTGATGGTCACTGCCGGCGCCGGGTTGGTGGCTATGGATATGCTGATGCTCGATCGGGCCCCGTGGATGCCCCTGGGGCTTGGCGACTCCGACGGTTCAACCGACGGCGCCGGCGCCAGTGTATCGGTGGGTGAACAGGGCGTGATGCTGCAGTTCAGCGGTTCGTTCTGAGTGGTTTCGGTGGGCAAGCGGCCTGCTGCATTTTGCGGAGAGATGGTCATGGATTCGGTTCGATTTCAACCTGGGCTCATCGTCCTACTGGTGGTGGCAGTTGGGGGGGCGTTGTGTATCAGTATCGGTTGCGAACCCCTTCACCGAGAAATGGACCAGCAGTTACCTGACGATGCAGGAATCGGGGGTGAACCGGACGCATCGGATGTCGATGACAACAACGATGAGGAATGTGTTCCCGGTCAGCCCTGCGGGCCCTGTGAAGAGGGTGAGACGGTCTGTGTCGACGATCAGACCCAGTGTGAGGGAGCTGTCGATCTGAACAGCGATGACCAGAACTGCGGGAGTTGCGGCCAGATCTGTGAGAGTCCCGCCGGTGATGCGACTGCAAGCTGTGAACAGGGAAGCTGTGAAATCAGTTGTGACGACCCGCAGCACACCTGGTGCGAGCAGACGGAAGAATGTTCCGATCTGAGCAGCGATGACCAGAACTGCGGGAGTTGCGGCCAGATCTGTGAGAGTCCCGCCGGTGATGCGACCGCAAGCTGTGAGCAGGGGATCTGTGAGATCAGTTGTGATGACGCGCAGTATACCTGGTGCGAGCAGGCGGAAGTATGCGCGGATTTAGACTCCGACGTCGAACACTGCGGTCAATGTTCCGCCCCGTGTACAACGGACTCGCAGGAAGATGATGTCCAATGTGTGGATGGACAGTGTGAATGTGGGGACGAACTCGAACTGTGCGACGACGAATGTGTCGATACGCAGACCGAGCACAGCCACTGCGGTTTTTGCAACAACGCCTGTCCCGGGCCTCAGGACTGTGTCGAAGGCGAGTGCACGAACTGAGCGGTCAGAACGTGCCCATCACCTGACGTTCGACAGCACGGGCGAAGGCGCGCGGGAAATTGGTATTGGTCTCCCGGGAGTCGATAAACGGATTCATCACACAGAGCCGAATCAACACCAGTTGGTCTTCATCGAACTGACCGTCCCAGCGTTGGACGAACGATTCGATCAACTGGCGGTATTCAGAGCGTCGAAGCGTAGTTTTGGACACGAAGAACTCACCGTTTCGCTGTGGGGAGAATGCTTCGTAGATCCGCTGTGTACGGCGGTTGGTCTCGGAGAGCGACTCGTCGTCGCGGGCGATGCAAAACGAAAGGATATTCGACTGGGAGGGGATGATGCGAACCGGGGTGTTCAAATGGTTCAGTTCCGCCTCCAGACGCTGGCGCGCGCGGAGGGTGCGGCGGAGAATTCGGCCGTAGCCGTCACTGTTCAGCCCCACGGTGCGGGCGGTCAGCCAGGTGGCCACCGCCCCGGCGGCCGACCGCGATCCCTCGATGGTCTGGGGGCCGGGATCCCGTTCGGGCTCGAAGGCCACATAAGGGGCGTCTATGTCGTTGGCGAAGTATTCGCGAGCGTCGGCGCACACAAAGGCACCGGATGCATAGGGGACGTAGCCGAGTTTGTGGGGATCGAGTGTCACCGAGTTGGCGCGGGGGATTGCCTCGATCGCCCGGCAGACCCCGTCGCCGAGGTTGCAGGAGTCGGTGTCGCCGCAGACGTTGGCGGCGAAGAACCCGCCGTAGGCGGCGTCGACGTGATGGTAGATGTCGACACCGTGGCGGCTGCGATAGTCGTCGAGCACCTGTTGGATGCGGTCGATAGGATCGAAGGTGCCCAGCTCGGTGGTCCCGGCGACAGACACGACCATCATTACCGGGCGCTGTTGCTGACGCGCCTGCTCGATGCGCTCGGTTAGCGAATCGATGCAGACCATGCCCTGCTCGTTGAGATCGACGGTCCAGAACGCCTCGGCGCCGAGGCCGGTCAGTTGGACACCTTTTGTCCAGGAGTAGTGTTTGTGCGCCGGCACCAGCACCACAGGTCCTTGGTAGTCGGTGCCGAAGCAGGAGTTGATCCGGGCGGCCACCCGGTAGGGATTGTCCTCGGTGGGCCAGAAAGCGGACAGGTCAGTGTCATCACCAAGCTGGTCGTACAGCTCATCGTAGCGCTCCCAGCCCATGTGTGCGGCTTCGAACAACGTCGATTCATCCAGCCCCTCCGACCGTGCGCGCGCTCCGGTGGCGATAAACCGCTCCATGCGCCGCCTGGCCCGGACCATCGCCTCGAAGTTTGCGACGGTTCCACCGCTGGTGAAGTGACCTCGTGGTTGGCCTTCGTCGAAGCCGAGCATCCCCGCCAGCTCTTCGACGGCCTCGCGCTCAATCTGTACTCCCACCCGTGATGCCTCGCCGCTGACATTGTTCGGATTATGCAGCAGCGTGATCACATGGCCGATCATCGCCGGGAGCGATGTCTCCGAGAACATGTGGCCGATATACCGGGGCGAGAACTTCGGGACTTCTCCCTCGAAGCGCTGCAACAGTTGTTGCATCTGCGCGATCATCTGCCGGCGGCGGCGCTGAAACTGGGGAGTCTGAATATCGCCGTCGGAAATGGCGGTGCCATCGTGCTGGTACATTCTGCGCCGCCACGAAAAGTAGGCGGTCAATACACCGTTGAACACTTCACCGAACCAGTCTGCATTTTCGGACTGAGGGCCGAGAAAGAAGCTCTTCAGGGCGATATCCCCGGGCTCGCATTGATCAGGGGGCCGGGTGTCCGGTTCTTCTTGGGAGCCGATGTCGAACAGCATCGTTTGTCTCCTGGGTGTTGGGCGCTGGGTGCTGGGCTCTGGGTGCTGGGTGCTGGGTGCTGGACTCGTTGAACGGTGCTCTGTTGGTGCAAGATAGGGACCAGCGTCTGTGGAGTGAGATCGGCGGGGAGAGGCTGCAAATTTTGCGATCCGGTGGCGGTGGCATGCACGTTTTGCCGGGGTCGTGGGGTTGCAGGGTGGCAGGGTCATCAGAGCGGAAGATGAATTTGAGATCTCACAATTGGTCTGCTAATTTGCGCGGTTAGTTAAGAGAAAACCAAGTTGAATGAGTCTTCACTGCCTGTTTGTGTGAACCTGTTACCAGCTTCAGAGGATCGCCATGACTTCACTTCGTCGCAGCGTGCTCAGCACGACGATCGCCCTGTTTGCCATCGCTGTTTTTGCCGGTTGCGGAGATGACGTCGCCACCGGCGGCGCCGGCGGCGACTGTCCCGACGGTCAGACCTACCACCCCGTCGAAGAAGAATGTGTCGACGACAGTGAACTCGATGGCAACGATGCCACCAACAACGACACCAACAACGACACCAACAACTCCAGTGGGACCAACAACTCCACGGGAACGAACAACTCTACGGGAACGAACAACTCCTCAGGCGGCAACAATTCAGTGCCGGCTGACGAGTGTGGCCCGGGAGATATCGAAGGGCAGGCATGCCGGCCCGATGGCGCCATTCTCACCGGTGCACAACTGACGTTGGAGGGCGAGGATTGTGAGACTGGTGAGACCTTCACGAAGACCACCGAGTCCGATCAGGATGGATACTACGAGTTCAATGACGTGTCGGCGGGAACTCATGACCTGACGATCGAGTCCGGTTCTTTTGAGTCGACTCAGCCGGTAGTGGTCACCAAAGACAACACCACCGACCTGGTCAGCGACGCCTCCAAGATCTGTCTGGAGGGCGCATCCACGCCGATCGCGGTGCTGGAGGGCAACTACGACGACGTCGGGTCGCTGTTGGACGGCATGGAGATCGACTACGACACCGTCGGCGGTGACGGCGGGATCAGCTTCGATGATTTCGGTGATTTCGACGATTTCGACGACTTCTTCGGAGGCGACGACGATGCGCTGGAGTTTCTCGGCGACATCGATGAGATGCTGCAATATGACATTCTGTTCATCGAATGCGGTACGCTCTGGGATCAGATCGCTGATGGTGGGATGGGAGATTTTGACGATTTCTTCGGTGGCGGCGGAAGCGACGTCGACATCGACGATGTCAAAGACAACATCGAGGCGTTCGTGGAGGCCGGAAGAAGCCTCTACGTCTCCGATCTGGCTCAGCCCTTCGTGCAGAAGGCAATACCTGAAGCAGTGCAGTTCTATCAGGACTCCGATGGCGTGAGCGGCCCGCGGGTAGGAGCCTCGCAAGAAGTGACTGCCGACGTGGTCAGCACGGAGATGGAAAACCTTCTGGGCGCAACGACCACCGAGATCGACTACAACCTCGGCGGTTGGGCGGTCGCGGAGGCTCCGGGCACCGACAGCACCGTTCACTTCCAGTCGGATGTCGAAATCGGTGAGGATGACACTCTGGATGACTCGCCGCTGATGATCACCCACGAAACCTCGGGGGGCGGAGCGGTGATCTACACCTCATTTCACAACAGCGAGCAGTTGACCGGGGACATGGAAGAGATCCTAGAGTATATGATCTTCCAGCTTTAAGGCGGGTGATAGGTGTTGGGTGTTCGGTGGTAGGTATTCGGCGTTGGGTGTTCGGTCCACCACCGACCACCAACCACCAACCACCAACCACC
>SKMT01000257.1 GCA_007120915.1 Myxococcales bacterium
CTGGGCGATATGGCAAATGCAGCAGAGCGGATGGGCAACCGACTGCGGCTGTTTTTGTCGCAGTGACCAGCGAGGTCGCGACAACGATGGGTCCCGGGATGGCAGTGCGTTGAGTCAACGGCTGCGGTCGGGAAGTAGTACCCGGAGGAGACTTCATGCTCGATTTCTTTACGTTCGACGGCGGTCATTCCCTGATTTTGTGGGGGGTGCTGGCGTTTGGTTTTTACATGGCCTGGAGCATTGGCGCGAACGACGCGGCCAATGCGATGGGCACCAGTGTGGGGTCGAAGGCGATCACCTTCAAAGAGGCGGTGATCATCGCCGCGATCTTCGAGTTTTCGGGGGCTGTGCTGGCCGGGGCGACGGTCACAGAGACGATGCGAAGCGGGATCGTCGACCCGATGATATACAATGAGGTCGATATCATCGGGACCACCGATGGGGATATCATCTTCATGCTGGGGATGCTGGCGGCGCTGGTGGCGGCGGCGCTGTGGATTCACGTGGCCGCAACCTTCGGCTGGCCTGTGTCCACGACGCACAGCCTGGTGGGGGCGATTACGGGGTTTGCGCTGATCACGGTGGGGGCAAGCCATATCGAATGGGGCACTCTGGCCCAGATTGTATCGAGCTGGGTGATCAGTCCTCTGGCAGGAGGAATACTGGGATATTTGCTCTACTCGATAATTCGGCGCTACATATTCGACGCCGATGATCCGGTGCGAAGTGTGAAGAGATGGTCGCCATTTTTGATCTCACCGGTGCTGTTCGTGCTGGGGCTGGTAATCTGGTTTCGGGCGCTGCCGGATGAGATGATCGAAGGATGGGGGCTGAGCACTCTGGAGATTTTCGCGATCAACGGCGTATTGGCGGTGCTGATCGCGGCGGGGGCGACGTACTTTATCCGCAAGATTGATCCGCCGGAAGAGGGCGCAGAGCGCACCGCCTATGTGGCGAAAGTGGAGCGCGTGTTTCGGTATCTGCAGATTGTGACGGCCTGTTTCGTCGCTTTCGCCCACGGTTCGAACGATGTGGCCAACGCCATCGGGCCGGTCGCCGCGGTGGTGGGGACGCTGGAGGCGGGCAAGATCACCGACGAGGTGGGCATTCCGATCTGGGTGCTGATCGTGGGGGCGGTGGGAATCGTGATCGGACTAGCGACCTATGGCTACCGCGTGATCAAGACCATCGGCGAGAAGATCACCGATCTGACCCCGTCCCGGGGTTTTGCCGCGGAATTCGGCGGCGCTTCGACGATCCTGGGCGCCAGCCAGTTGGGGATGCCCATTTCGACGACGCATACCATTGTGGGTGCGGTGATGGGAGTGGGCTTTGCCCGGGGAATCAACTCGTTGGAGCTGGGGATGATCTGGAAGATCATCAAGTCCTGGGTGTACACCATTCCGGTGGCCGCGGGATTGACGATCGGGTTGTTCTGGCTGTTCCGCGCGCTGTGGAACGCGTTTATTTCTCCTCTCTGAGCCAGCCGTCGATTTTCCGAGCGTCAAAGGGCTCGATGCCCTGGTTGTTAAGCCGTTGGCGGAGCGGGGCTTTCTGCAGGTGAAATCGACAGTCTCTGGCGCTGCGGCGGCAGTCACGTCGGTAGTCCCGTTGGTTGAAATACTTCTGGAGCGGCTCAGAGATGGGGTCGACCATCAGTTCGTGAAACCACTTGAAGGGGGTGTCGGGGCGGTGATGATCGTGCACAAATCCCCATTTCAGTGCCCAACTGGCGGCGCAGATGGAATCATTGAGTGCCGATAGCAGGTCGCGACGCAGGGCCTGAAACTTGCCCTCATAGATTGGATCGAAATGAAAAAACTCACTCTCGTAGAAGTGAGCATTGTGAAAGTAGGAGGGAACGGAGGTCATGCCGGCGAGGTTGAGGCGGCGGCAGACGTTGCGCAACAGTTCCAGTACCTGAGCACCGACGCCGAGCCCGGGGTAGGCCTGCCCGGGAAGGGGCGGGCGTTGAGCGGTGAATTCAGCGGTGGGGTTTTGCATCAGCAGCCAGTCGACGCTCAATACAGGAAGGGGTCTGTCGCTGAGCCGGTCGGTCAGTTTGGAGCGGGGGTGCAAAAAATTGCGGCCCACCGTCAGCTCGATGAGCGGTTCGTCGATGTCGGGGCGCTTTGACCAGAGGCGGAACAGATGGCGATCGGGGTTGTCGGTGTCGGTTTCGATGCGTACTTCCGAAAAACCGAGGTGTTCCAGATCGCGGAGGAAGCCGTATTTTTCGAGCGCGATCCGGACTCCTTCGCGGGTGTAAAAGCCGAGCCAGCGATCGTCTCGACCGAACAGGTCAGGGCCGACGGAGAGGTCTTCGAGCCCGGCGGATCCCTTCTGGAGTTCGGCGCGGCTGAGCTGGTGGTAGATTTCGTCGTATTGCTGTCGGTACCGGGTCATCACAGCCCTGGGCGTGGAAACGTCATGATGTTGGCGGTGTGAAAATACTAAGGGGCGCAACCCAATAAGCTACCGATCGGCATCGGGGATAACAACGTAGTCGGTCTCGACGAAGGGGCTGAACCGGGGCACATCGTCGATCCGATCGACAAACTGTATGCGATAAGAGTACACCCCGCCGGGTTCAACGGTAGTGTCGACGAACTTGTTTCCGGCGGCGCCGTCGACGATGGCCACGGGGGTGAAGTCATCGTCGCTGAGCACGTCGCGGCGAAGCAGGCGCGCTTCGAGGCGGTGGGAGTCTTCCCACTCAACGACGACCCGGGGCCGGGTGTCGTCGGGTTCGATTCGTGGTGTGGGAGGCTGAAGCCAACGGGCGTCTCCGGCGGGGATCGGTTCGGAGAGCGTGGCCTGGTCATCACTGATGATACGGAGGCGGTATTCCAGGGTTCCGGATGCGTCGTCGAGGGGATCGGTCCAGCGGGCGTGGCCCGTTGCCAGGGCGTCGGCGAGGGCGTCGTCGACGGCGATGGTCTGGATGTTCGTCCACTCCGAGGAGTTACTACGCCGCCAGACCTCGACGCTGTCGCCGGCGGTGGTCTCAGAGGCGTAGAGTCGGAACTTCAGTCCCTGCGTGTCGACCCGAATCGGTTCGATGGAGGCGGCGTCCGGGGCGTGGGCCGGCTCGGAGAGGGGCGGATGGAGGCTGGCACAGCCGGTCAGGTGCGTCGTCAAAGACGCCAGCACCAGAAGCGCAGCAAAAGTGTGGATCGGAAACCGGAACCTGGAAATCGGAAACGTCGTCACCACAGCTCTCGGCTGATCAGAAATCCCAGTTCATCCGCGCCTGCAGCGTCCAGGCGAGGCCGGGGCTGGCGTCGCTGGTGAAGGGACCGGGCTCGCCGTAGTAGTTGAGGCGCTGACGGCCCTCTTCGGCGGCCAGTGCGCCAAGGGGGAACAGCAGTCCGGCGTCGAGAGCGGCGCTGAAGGAATCGGTGTCGAAGTAGCGAAGCGAGGAGTTGAACTCCAGTCCCATCCAGGGCGATGCGCCGGGGGTGCCCTCGGGGTTGAAGGCGCGGGAGGCGATGCCGTCGAGCTGAAATTCCATGTGACGCACCCCGCTGTCGAAGAATTTCACCATCGCGTAGGGGTTGGCGTAGTAGGCGTTGGTGACGGTGCCGATGACTTCGCGAAACAGGATCAGGTCGACGTGGTAGTCGGGGTTGAAGCGGGTGAAGTCGAGCTGGTTGCGCGGTTCGGCATCCCAGCCCCAGTTGCCGGCGTCTTCCTCGCCTTCTCCTCCGGAGGCAAACCCGGCGTTTAGGCCAAACGAGATCGGTCCACCAAAGTTGAATTCGCTCTCGGCGGCCAATCCATATTGAAGCACAAACTCGTCGGTTTCGTCGCCGTCGGCGTTGGTGCGGCAGGCCTGGGGGTTTTCGTCACGTGCGTCGGCGTCAAAGCAGTTGACGTCCGGTGTGGCGGCGGGGTCGTCGGGGTCGATGAAGCCGACGGGATCGTTGGTGGCGTTGTTGATCTGACCGATAGTGGTCAGCCCTTCGAGTTCGACCCGGATATGTTGGTCCGGCTGAGGCTCCCACAGCATCTTGCCCCATGGGGAGAAGCCGAACAGATTCAGCCCTCGATAGACCGGATCGAAGTTGTCGCGCCCCTCGGGAGGGGGGTCTGTGTCGGTGAGTCCGGGGCGGAACTGATCGCCGTCGTAGGGGAAATCGCCGGTCTGGAAGCGGTGAGTGAAGTACAGCCCACCGTTGAACACCGGCTCGGCTTCGGTGAGCCGGTGCAACTGCTCTTCGTATTCCTGGCGCGACACCGGGGAGTGAAACAACGACAGGGTGTACTGATGGGCGGTGTCAAAGCTGCCGAGCTGGTGGGGGACGCCGTGTTCAAAGCCGGCGGGCCGGGGGGCGATACCGGTGTCGGGCATATCGTAGGTGGCCCGGAAGTTCAGCATCCACACCGGGGTTTGAAGCGCCAGGCGATCGACCTGGCTGCCCCAGTTGGCGTCTTCGTGGGTGCCGTCATTGGCGAAGATGCCAAGCCCCCAGTGGTCGAGCATCCGCCCGGCGGTGATGGTCCCGAAGAAGGTGTTGAGTTGTCCGTAGGCTTCACGCACCAGGATGGGGGTGGCGTGGCCGGAGGAGGAATCCATCAGTCGCCGGTCAGCGGCCGGTTCGCCCGGCACGAAGAAGTCGTGGCGAGGGTCGGCGCCGAGGGCGGTGTTGTTGAGAAACTCCAGGTCCGTGTGAACCCGCAGCGTTTCGGTCAGATGGATGGTGGGAGCGAGGCGGAAGCGCAGATCGGCGGTCCAGAGGGCGTCGGCGTCCGGGTCGGCCGGTTCGTCGGCGGGAAGCTGGGTATCGACCGGCGGCAAAACGGCGGAGGTGCCTTCGGTATTGAGATCGAAGTTGTAGCGGAGCCGGGGGCGTACGCGAAGCTGCCCACTCCAGTCTACGAAGGGGAAGGTGGCCACCGGGGTGACCCGGTCGAGGGCATCCTCATCGATCTGGACGCCGGGACCAAAATCGATGTCTTCGTCAAACTCATCGAAGTCGTCATCGAAGTCGTCGGGCCAGTCATCGTCGTCTTCGTCGACGTCCTCGAAGGGATCATCATCGGGGTCGTCGATCTTATCTGGCTGATCGAAGTCGTCGGGCTGATCGAAGTCGTCGGGCTCGTCAATCTCGTCGGGCTGATCAATCTCGTCGAGCTGTTCGACGTCATCGGGCTGATCGAGCCCGTCGACGTCGTCTTGCTCATCCTCGTCGTCGGTCTCCTGGTCTTGGTCGTCGTCGATTTCGTCGGGCTGCTCGTCTTGTTGCTGCTCGACGGCGTCCTCGTCGTCCTGTTGTTCGACGGCGGGTTGCTCATCGTCCTGTTGGTCCTCCTGAGCGAGGGCGGGGGAGGCGGCCAGAAGAGCGATGGCGAAAATGGCCCATCCACAACTGCGACTGCACGGTATCATCGAAAGCCCACATTGAAGGGGTGAGAAACTACCAACTGACGGGGAACAACCGGCGGAAATCCGGAACGGGCACGAAGTCTCTGCTCGAAAGCTTGCTGCGCTGTGCCCAACAGGCACGTAGCATGGGGAAAACAGGCGGGTCAAGAAGTCGTTGCCCTGTCGGAGCCAAGGTTACTTCACAGATCTCGGATTTCGGATTGAGTTCTGTTTTCGCTTCTCGTTGTGTCGGATGGTGTACGGGCGATCTCGGAGGCAGGCGCGAGAATCGAAAGACAGAAGTAGAAGTAGAACTGAAAGTGAATCCGAGATCCGAGAACTGAGAAGTATCGTGTCCGGCCGCCGTTGCAACCGCCGACGCTCAGTGGTCTACTGGCGGCGAGGCGTAAACAGTACGTGGGACAAATTCATCGAAGGAGGCAGTGATGAGGCTGTGGCTGATGGCAGGTGTGTTGGCGGTGGTGTGGACCGTCGCAGGCTGTGCGTCCGTGGCGGCGAACTCCGATAATGGGGATGAAGGGCCAGTGGGTGTGGAAGGGACTCACCACGAAGTCGTGGAGAAACGGGCACAGTTCGACTTGAATTGTGATGCCGACGAGTTGCAGGTGGAGACAATCATGTATGACCGTGCCAGGACTAGGTATCTATATGGCGTCACCGGATGTAATCGGCGCGCCACCTACGTGTTGCCGAGTTGGGACGGCACGCCCTATCTCAATCACATGGAGATCGAAGACGAAGACGGAGACGTCGACGTTGAAGCCAGCCCCGACGGAGAGCGGATCTGAGCGACGGCCACAGCCTCATCGATGCCCATAGCTGTCGGATAGGCTGCAAGGGGGCACTTTTACTTCCGTTATCTGCTCCTGCGTGCAGCCCTTGGAGATTGAGCGAAATGCAAGGAGAAAACTGAATCGGGAGTCGGAAAGGGTGTGGCTCTTCTGCGACGACGGTTCCTGCGCGGAATCCACGGAGACACGGAGGGCGCGGATCTTGCGGAGGACGCGGAAACTGAACGCGGAGCGCTGGACGCGGAGCGCGGAAGAGCACGCGGAGGGAGCGCGGAAGGCGCTGGGAGGTGCGATCGTTGGGGGTTCAGCCATAACATTCTGTTGGTACGCACCATCCTGCTGTGACCTGTTGGAATTCCCCCGGCGAACTTCGCGCGTGCTCAGGGTTCACAACCAGATTTTGTGACGAATGGGGAGGAAAAAGGCGTCATAACAACCATCAAGATTCCGAATTGGCACTGGTTGTCGCTGTTCTCAGCGCCTACCGCGCCCCCTCCGCGTGCCTCTTCCGTGCTCCGCGATCAGCACTCCACGCCTCATGTTCAGAGTGTTTGCGCCCTCCGCGTTCCGCGCTATCTGCGTCTCAGCGGTCCCGCGCTGCAGCGTTACCACGTCTCGTGCGGCTCTTCTTCGATGACGCAGTGTGCTGACGCGGAAGCACAAACGCGGGGCACGAAGTGCGGAACGCGAAGGCACGGAACGCGAAGCACTGAGGCGCTGAGTCACGGAGCGCGGAGGGCAAAACACGAACCGCGAAAAATGAACGCCGGCCGCGGAAACTGAGCGCGACACGCTGAAAAGGTCGCGAAGATGAAGCGAAACCGCGAAGGCCGTGACCTCTTCTGGTTTCCTGCAGTGTCGCGAAGATGGTGATCTGTTCTGGTTTCCTGCCGTCTGGCACCTGGTGTGGAACTGCTTCATTTCGGCATACCACTGGTACATAGGGGCTGTCGCTGATGGTCGTCCATCCCGTCTGGCACCCGTTGAGTTGGATGATCCCGTCTGGCACCCGTTGAGTTGGATGATCCCGTCTGGCACCCGTTGTGTTGGATGAGCACCTCTGAGACCGCAGGCCACCACAACTTCGCGGTTTCGCTTCATCTCCGCGCGCTTTTCAGCGTGTCGCGTTTGGTTTCCGCGGTCAGCGTTTCGCTTCTGCGGTCCGCGTTCAGCTTTCGCGTCCCGCGCCTTCGCGCTCCGCGATTCAGCGTCCAGTGCTTCGCGCTTCGCGCCCCAGCGTTCCGCGACTCAGTGCTCCAGCGATTCGCGTGCCGCGTCTCGTGCGGCGTCGTCGCAGAAGAGCTGCGCGAGACGCGAAGCGTCTGCGCCGGGGAGTACTTCAAAGATCTCGGATTGAGTTCTATTTTCGCTGCCACCTGTGTCGGATGGTGTACGGGCGATCTCGGAGGCGAGCGCGAGAATCGAAAGACAGAAGTAGAAGTAGAACGGAAAGTGAATCCGAGATCCGAGAATTGAGAAGTTTCGTGTTTCGGCGCCGGGGGTTAGCTGCTGGCTGTCGGATTTCGACGATGAGGCCACCCCCGCCAAACTTGTGGCCCTGTCGAACTCCCAGTAGGGTGGTCGGTGTTCGCCCGCGAGTGGATGCAACGGTAGTTAAACAGGAGCCGGTGAGGTTGTCGTAGCTGTTGTGGCGGGGATGGCCAGGGTATGAGCGAAGAAGACAACGTTTTTGAGACGGGGGAAGTTGTCGCCGACCGCTATGAGGTCGTCGAGGAGCTGGGGCGAGGGTCCTATGGGGTGGTCTATCGGGCGATTCAGCTCGGCATTGGCCGTGATGTGGCACTGAAGACGCTGCTGCCGCACACGCCGGTGGACAGCGAGGAGCATCAGCGCTTTGAGCGCGAGGCGCTTGTGATCAGCCGGTTCAATCACCCCAATATCGTCACTCTTTACGACTATGGAGAGCACGACGGTGTGCTGTTCATGGTCATGGAGTACATCGAGGGGCGCACGCTTCGGTCGGTGATCGAAGAGGAGGCGCCGCTTCAGCCGGACCGAACCCGGGGGATCGTCAATCAGATTCTGGATGCCTTGCAGTATGCCCACGACAAGAATGTGGTGCACCGGGATCTGAAACCGGCGAATGTCCAGCTTGTGGACAACCCATCGATCGACACCGTCGGGGAGAAAGAGCTGGTGAAGGTGCTGGACTTCGGCATCGCCAAGATTGTGCACGGCGAAGAGGACGCGGGTGCGCTGGACACGCTCACCCAGACCGGGATCGCCATGGGCACTCCCCAGTACATGAGTCCCGAGAATATCACCGGCGATCCGGTGACCCACCACGCCGATCTGTATGCGGTTGGGCTGGTGCTGTACGAGATGCTGACCGGAGAGCTGGTGTTCGAGGGCAGTGACGCTCAGCAGGTGATGGTCGCCCACATCAAGGACGCCCCCCCAAAGCTGCCCGATACCGCGGGGAACCGACCGTTTCGCCGAGCCGTGAAGTGGGCGCTGAAAAAGCAACCCGATGAGCGGGTGCAGACCGCCCGTCAGTTCCGAGAGGTGCTCGACGAAGATGCTCCCCGGCCCCCGGAGCCGGCGACCTCCCCGCAGCCGGTGCAACAACGGCGGCTGGTCAAACCGTTGGCGGCGGTGACCATGGCGGCCTCGGTGGTCATCCTGCTGTTGGTGGTGACGATGTTTCAGCTCGGTGATGGTGATGAGGACCCGCCAGAGCAGGAGGACCCACAACAAGCAGTGACCCAGCAGGAGTCTGCTGACGAGCAGCGCGTCGATGAGGCCATGGACGTCGCATCGGCATCGGTGGACCAGGCCGTCGACGAGCAGCGACAGGTGCAATTGGACATCATCACCGAACCGGAAGGCGCAGAGGTGTTGATCGACGGAGATGACGCCGGAAAGTCACCGCTGACCGAACGGGTCGCCCGAGGCGAAGAGCCGCTGGAGGTGACGCTTCGGCTCGACGACGAAGAAGTTGTGGAGCGGGTGGTTCCCGACCGAAGCCGCACTCTGGAAGTGGAGCTGAAGCGCTGAGTGTTGGAGGGGGTTGTAGTCTCATCGACGGTGCACATCTTTTTGATGGGACGTTGACGTGGAGCCGGCAGCCATTGCGGTATCCACGGCAGCTAACGGTAGGAAAATATGGGGGATATCGCCTGCGCCAGGCCGACGAGAAACCGGCGCAGTAATGGCCTGTTTCGGCGGTTGACGTGGTGTGTCACCAACAGTAGACTCCGGCGCTCCCAAGGGATATTTCACCACGGATGGTCCGTCTGTTGGATGGCGGCGCGCCAGTAGTCTGTCGTTGGCGCGATGGCTGTTTGGTTGGGCTGTTTGTTGGACTCTGTATCGCCCGACCGCCCCTGACTGTTGATGCGGCGATGTTCAGGTGTACCGCATCTCTCGATGATGAGATGACCTGAACACGGACGATGCGATGCGAAAGTGGTTACACATCCTGTTTGCGGCAGTGTTGGTGCTGGTGGGTACTGCGGTCAGTCCTGTGGCCTCGGCGGCTGTGCCGGAAGGAGGCTCTTCGTCGGTGTTGCAGTTGGCGAAGGTGGGGCTGGGACCTCTGCCGGGAGCCTCGGTGATGGGCCCGGTTCAGATGGAGACCTTCGATCAGATCATCACCGGTCACGCCTGGCCGAGGCCCCGGACGTTGAACTGGCCGAAGGACCTTCAGGGCGATCCTATTGTGGAGACCCGTCGCAAAGACAAGATGGTCCATACCATCCAGTCCTACGATTCGCTGTCGAACCTGCGGCAGATGTATCGGCGCAATACCCCGCAGTTCGAAGAGCTGAACCCAGAGCTCGATCTTCGCGACCTGGACGAAGGTGACGAACTGGTGGTCTGGAAGCGCGATGATGACGGAGTCTCGGAGAGCCGTGGTGACCCGCAGGCGGGTCGTCTGATCCGCGGAGAGCCGATTCCAGACAGCGACGACTATATCGTGTTGTTTCCCCACCGTACCTTCGGCACCTACTACACGGTCTCGGAGACGGTGCGCATCCTCGATGCGTACTACGAGCGATTTCCCGATGCGGACCCGCTGATGGTGGGTGATCTCAGCTTTCGCACCGGCCGGTCGATCCATCCCCACTCGTCCCACCAGTCGGGGCGCGACATCGATATTACGCTGCCCCGTCACGATCCGCCTCCAAATTACAACCGGTTCCATCGGATCACCCCCGACAACCTGGACGCCGAACGCACTCTCTGGTTGCTGGTAACCCTGCTGGAAGGCGGATACGTACAGCACATCTTTCTGGACTGGAATCACCAGCGCACCCTCTACGATCTGGCCGCGGCCCAGGGAGCGCCCGATCAGTGGCTCGAAGAGGTGTTTCAGTACCCGAGCCGCGAGCGCCAGGGGATCATACGCCACGAGCCGGGGCACGACACCCACTTCCACGTGCGGTTCCGCTGTCAGGAAACCGACAGATATTGCTACTGATGAGTGTTCCGGGGCCGCGGGTCATTCGGTTAGCCTTCGCGTTGTCCGTCCCAGAAGCGGGCGAGGTCGGGGGCCTATTCGCCGGGGTGAAGGGGCTGGAAGGTGAGCGCCTCGGCGGCGGTCTTTCGGACGCCGAACACCCGGGGGAATGCCCGGCTGCAGTAGCGCGACCACATCGAGAAGGTGTAACCGCCGGTGTCGTGGACGGCGGCGAAATCACCGGGCTGGGGTCTGGGTAACGGGCGGCGTCGCGCCACCAGGTCTCCGGAGAAGCAGAGGGGGCCGGCGATGGTAAGCTGCGTTTCGTCGCCGCTTCGTCGCCGGCCGTCGCCGTCGTGAATTGTGACCCGGTGATACCAGTCATCGGGCCGGTAGGCGGTGCGAAGCAGAAGATCGGCGCCGAAGTGGATGGTGGCGATGGGGCCGGCGGGGCTTTCTTTGACGTATTCGACGCGGCTGACGGCCAGCCCGCAGGGAGCAAACAACCAGCGCCCAAATTCGGTGATCAGATTTCGGGGTCCAGAAAAGAGGTGGGGGATTTCGTCGCGCAGCGCGGTGGCGTACTGGTCGACCCCCGGAGTTTCATCGTGGGGATGGTAGGCGACGGGCAGCCCGCCACCGATATCGATGGTTTCGACGGGGGCTGCTGCGGGGTCGGCGTCGATGTCGTCAGCGAAGTCGATACAGCGCTTGACCCCTTCGACCAGCGCGTCGAGTTCAAGCCCCTGGGAGCCGGTGTGTACGTGCAGCCCGCGAAGCCAGTCGTAGCGGCGAAATGCCTCCAAAAGTGCCCGGCGGTTGCGGGTGAGAGACACACCGAACTTCGATGCCTTCGTCGCCACGCTGGTCGCCTCGATGTCGCCGGCGCCGATGACGGGATTGATGCGGATGCCCACACGGGCGTCTTCTGGGGGGTTGAGCCCGTCGATGCGTTGGAGTTCCGAGAGGTTGTCGGCGTTGATGTAGATGCCGGCGTGGAGCGCCCGTTGAAGTTCCTCAACGGTCTTCGCCGGGGAGTCGTAGACGATGCGGTGGTCGTCGGCGCCGGCGAGGCGGGCGACTTCGATTTCACCGAAGGATGCCGCCTCAAGCCCGGCACCCTGGTCAACGAGCTGGCGAAGCAACGAGACCAGCGGGTTGGCTTTGACTGCCACGGCGTGAAGTGTGTCGGCGGGAAAGGCATCGTTCAAAAGCGCGAAGCGGTGTTGCAGCCGGTCGATGTCGATGAACAGCGCCCAGGGAGCATCGTCGAAGAGCCCCCGCTCAATGGCGGTTTCTATGATGTTGTCGCTCATTGTTTCACCGCCACACATCGGGGTATTTCAACGCGTCGGCATCCTCGCGAGCATACACGCTCAGAAGTGGCACCCCTTCGTGTTCCACCACGTATGCCGGGGCCCGGGTGTCGTAATTATCCCACAGCGGCAACCGTTGAAACACGAATGCTTTCTGGTGGTGGTACAGCGCGTAGTCGCTCGCACCCATCGAACTGGAGCGCAGATCGGGGCGCGCCAGTTGTTCCTGCTGATAGGCATCCCAGGCCATGGCGATGGTATTGTGGGGGTAGATCCGGGCGTTTTCAGGGGCCTGTTCGTTCAGCCAGGGGAGGGCATGGCGAGAGGAGTGGCCCCAGTACTGGCGCATCAGTTGGCGGTCGGCTGCACCCCGCTCGGAGCCGACCAGCTCGTTGTAGTAGGAGGTGCCGTGGGGGTGATTTGTCGCTGTTGCCACCAGCGCCGGCACCGCCACACAGCCTGCCAGGATCACTGCGGCCGCCGAGGTCGCCGCGCCGGACAGCCCGCCGGGCAACTTCTCGGCGAGGGGGCGCAGCCCGCGTACCAGTGCGACAACGCCGATGCCGGCGAGGATGGCCACGAAGGGCATCGCCGGCATCCAGTGTTTCGTTCCCCCGAAGATGGGCGTGTCCGGCGATGCGATCAGCGCGATGGGAAAGATGACGTTAATGGCGATCAGAAGCCCGGTGCCCCGCAGATCCTGGTCGGGGCGCGGCTGGGGCCATCTGCGCTCCTTAAAGCAGGTCCAGATCTCCTTGTAGCGCTCCCACTGGTTGCTCTGACGAAAGTAGGAAGCCGCACCGAACCCGGCGGCGACCAGGAGGACCAGCGGCACGGTCACCAGGGTCATCACGACGGGATAGGAGACGGGAAACGGCGGCACCTGCAGGTTCTCGCCGAAGTAGTAGACCATGTAGTGTTCGTGCTGGAGGTGAAACTCCATGTACCAGCGCACCCGCTCGAAGGTGTCGAACCAGTGGCGAGGCCACAGCGCGTAGAACAGAAGGGGGCCGAACAGAAGCATCGACCAGAAGGCTACCGGAATCGGCGGGATGGTAATCGTTGGTTTTTCGAGGCGAAACTCGATGTCGAATTCTCGCCATCTCACCAGCAGCCAGTGGCCCACCAGCACGATGGGCAAAAAGAAGGCGTTGAGCTTCACCGACAACGCCAGCCCGAAGAGGATGCCCGTGGCCAGCCCCCAGCGCTTCGACTCGAAGCTTCGCCAGTACGCATAGCAGACCCAGAACCAAAACGCCGTGATGGGCACGTCGAAACAGGCCAGGTGGGCGTGGAAGAAAAACCGGGGCTGCAAGAGAAGCGCCGCCACCGCCACCGCTCCGGCGAGCCGTCCCGCAAGCTGGCGGGCGAAAAGATACACTCCCGACAACAACGCCGCGGCGGTGGCCATGGCCGGAAATCGCCAGGCCGTCGACGGGCTCATCACCCCCAAAAAATCGTGGAAGAACAGGTGAGACAGCGCGAAGCCGGTCTTCATCAACACCGGGTGTTCCGGGTTGTACGACCAGTGTTCGTCGATGTTTTCCTGTGTGAAGCTCGCCGCCAGATCGCCGGCCTGGAAGTTGAGCCACAGCTCCTGGAACCAGCCCACATACAGCGAGGCGGCGCGAAAGTAGAACCCCTCATCGCGGGTAAATCCGATGTCCGTCGTCGCCAGCAGTACCACCAGCGATCCCACAAAGATCAGCACCGCAGCGGCGGTGTCGGTCAGCCGGGTGGAGATGCGGGACATCGCTGCGGCTACTCCTGATCGTCAAGCAGGTCGGGCCGGCGCGCTCGTGTGCGTTCGCGGGCTTTATTGCGGCGCCATTCTTCGATTCGAGCGTGATGTCCGCTCAGCAGCACTTCCGGCACCTCGTGGCCGCGAAAGGATCGGGGGCGAGTGTACTGAGGGTATTCGAGCATCTCGTCATCTTCGCCAAAACTCTCGTCGGCGATGGACTCCTCGTTGCCCAGCACGCCGGGCAAAAGCCGAGTGGTTGCGTCCAACAGGACCATCGCCGCCGGCTCTCCTCCGGTTAGCACGAAGTCTCCGATGGAGATCTCGCGGTCGATCCAGTGGTCGCGAACCCGTTGGTCCACGCCTTCGTAGCGTCCGCAGGTCAGGATCATCCCGGGGCCTTCTGCCAGTTCGCGGGCGATGTGCTGGTCGAAGCGCTCGCCCTGGGGGGTGAGCAGAATCCGAGGGGCCTTCGGTTGTTGTTCGCGTGCCTTTTCCAGCGCTCCCACAAGCGGTTCCGGTTTCATCACCATCCCCGCACCACCTCCGTAGGGCAGGTCATCGCATTTGTTGTGCTTGTCGGTGGCGAAATCACGGATGTTCGTGATCTGCACGTCGAAATGGCCCCGTTCGATCGCCTTGCCGGTCAGGCTGGCCTTGAGCGGTCCGTCGAAGAACTCCGGGAACAGCGTCAGGATGTGAATGGAGAAGGTCACGTGGGTCGTGGGACTTGGGTCGTGAGTCTTGGGTCTGAATTAATCCGCCGGTGCTCAGATCTCGAGCGGCTGTAGTATGACCCGGCCTTCTTGAAAGTCCAGAAGTACCACGGCGTGTTCCACGAGCGGGACGAACAGATCGTCGCCGTCGTCGGTGTTCACGACCATCACGTCGTTGGCGCCGGTTTCGAAGAACCGGTCGACCACCCCCATCGGTTCGGCGTCGTCGGCCAGCTCCCCGTCTTCTTCTGGTGCCACGTAGACCGGGGCGCCCTCCAGCTCCACGTAGTAGAACCGGTCGTCCTCCAGCTCGGGCAGATCGTCGTAGGAGACCTTCAGATGCCCGTGCTTCAGCTCGTCGACGTCGCCGCGGTCGTCGAACTCTTCGAATTTAACGATGATGAACTTATCGGTGTAGCGCGCCTTCTCGACGGTGACGTCGAGATCAGGGACGTCCTCGCGGCTTACAGAGGCGTGCAACCCGTCGGTGACGGTGTGCGAGTTTGGATTGAAGGGGAACAGTCGGATCTCACCGCGGATGCCGTGAGGACGGCCCAGTTTGCCGATGGCGACGCGGTGGTCGGAGTCGGACATAGGTCAGTCGACGATGTCGAGCACGATGTTCTGGTGGGAGGCGATGGCAGCGTTGTCGAGCAGCGACCGCATTGCGCGGGCGATGCGACCGCCGCGGCCGATAACCCGGCCGCGGTGGTCTTCGGGCACCAGAAGCTCAAGCTGCAGCTTGTCGCTGCGCGCCTTGCCCGTGACCTTCACGTCGACGTCCTCTTCCAGCATGGAAGCCGCCATAAACTCGACGAGCTTGACGTACTGGTCGATCACTTCGTCGTTCTCTGCCATCGCGTATGCCCGTGGGATGAATCAGTCTTTGTCTTCTTCTTCGTCGTCTTCGTCGGCCTCTTCCTTGGCTTCGGCCTCTTCGTCTTCGTCGGCCTCTTCCTCAGCTTCGGCTTCTTCGTCTTCGTCGGCCTCTTCCTCGGCTTCGGCTTCTTCGTCTTCGTCGGCCTCTTCCTCGGCTTCGGCTTCTTCGTCTTCGTCAGCCTCTTCTTCGGCTTCGGGCTCTTCGTCTTCGTCGGCCTCTTCCTTCGCTTCGGGCTCTTCGGCTTCTTCGTCGCCGGAGGCTTCGGCCTCTTCTTCCTCTTTGGCCTCTTCGGCTTCCTCGTCGGCTTTCTTGGCCGCTTCTATGGCCGCCTTTCGAGCTTCCTCGCGCGCCTTTTTACGGGCAGCCGCTTTTTCGGCACGAGCGCGGGCGTCGGCACCTTCTTCGCTCAGGTCGACGATCGGTTCGCCGCGCTTCTGCTTGAGGATCAGCGAGCGAACGGTGTCGCTGGGCTGGGCACCCTGGTCGAGCCAGTAGTCGATGCGATCGGCGTTGAGCCGAATCTCGGGCGGATCCGGAACGGGATCGTAGGTACCGAGCATCTCAATGAAACGGCCGTCGCGGGGCTTGCGTTTGTCGGCGGCGACAACACGAAAATAGGGGGTCTTGCTTGCGCCGTGGCGCTGAAGTCGAAGTCGAACAGTCATGGGCTTTTTTTCTCCGGTACTCTGAGCGTTCTAATTGCGGTCAAATGGGGGCGTCCGACGTGGCGGAGCCCCAGAAACCATCCGTTGAAGCTGGCAGACGTTAGGGATTGGCTGTGTGGCTGTCAAGATGGGTCTCTTCTGGTGTGCGAGCTGCCCCTCCGCCTCACATCCGTTCGGCACCTCCCCACTCGTGGCTCGTGGGGAGGGAAGCCGTGCAGGTTTGCACCGAGTGTGGTTTTCGAGGTGCCCCTCCGCCTC
>SKMT01000173.1 GCA_007120915.1 Myxococcales bacterium
CGTGACCCGAGACCCGTGACCCGAGACCCGTGACCCGAGACCCGAGACCCGTGACCCGAGACCCGTGACCCGAGACCCACCACTTACAACCCGCCTGCAGCAAGTTCCAAGGCCAACTCGCGGATCCTCTCATCGACCTTCGCCTCCAGTTGACGCCGCTCGTCATCGTAGTTCATCAGATGATCGCCGCGAACCAGATGATCCGACAGGTTCAACAGACCCACCACTGGCCTATTGAACTTCGCGGCCACCGAAAAGGTCGCCGAACACTCCATATCAACCCCAACCTGCCCCGCTTGCGCCCACTGGCGCACCAACTCGGCGGTCTCCTGACAGATCGCGTCCGTCGACCGCACCTCTCCGACCACATAGGACCAACCCTGCCTCTCGCAGTACGCCCGCGCCTGCGCCACCAGTTCTTCATCGGCGGCGATCCGACCGCCGGCACCGCCGTATTCGCCCGAAACCCCACAGCCGATCTTCACAGACGACACGATCAGAATATCGCCGTAGTCCACCTCTTCGCTCAGCGCCCCGAAATACCCGGTCTGCACCACCATCTGCGTGCCCATCACACAACAGGGATGCACCGCCATCGCCGCCATCGGCCCGCCGAACACATTGGCAAACGCTACCCGACGCCCGTCGTGCATCCCACCGACGATGTTCCACCGCGGGCGCATCGTTTGCGGGCCCAGCAGCTCTTCCCACTGCTTCAGATTCTGCTGTGCGTCATACTCCCCATGCACAACCAGCGCCTGGGGGACCGCCTCCTCCGGCAGCGACAACCCCCGCCGCCAGTCCTCCGCACCAAAATCACCGAACAATTTCATCGTTCCTCCTTATCGGCCTTATCGGCAGTCGCCTTTTCGGTCACGATAGCGTCCCTGCTATCGGCAGTAGCTCTTACCGACAAACATCCCCCTCCCCACCAGTCCCCCCTCCTCGATCCGCACCTCAAACCCCGCCCCCTCCAGCGCTTCCACATAGTCATCACGGGTAAACAGATACAGCTCATGCACCTCGCTGAAGTACTCCACCTCCCGCCCCCTGCGCGCCACCAGCCAGTGGAAATCGAGCACTGCCCGCTGCCCTTCGCGCTTTGCGACCATCTGGCGACACACCTTGATGTCGTCGTCCTCATAGGTCTGCATCGACGGCTGGCCCACCCGATACTGCCCGGGCGTAACCCAGGGCTCGATCACCACCACCCCACCCGGTTTCAGGGACCGATAGAAATTCTCACAGACATTCTGAAGAGCCCGTAGGCCGTGCACATAGCCAATCGACGAGAAGAGACAGATCAGCACGTCCACCGGCTCATCAGCGACGTACTCCTCCATATCCGCGACGAACAACTCCACCCCTTCGAGCTTCTGGCGTGCAAGCTGCACCATCTGTTCGCTGATGTCATAGCCAGCAACGTCGTAATGACGACCAAGCGGCTTCAGATACGCCCCGGTGCCACAGGCCGCCTCCAGCAGCGTCGCCCCGTCGTCGATCCCCTCCGCCTCAAACAACTCTCGCAACCTGGCGGCGTTCCCCTCGTAATCGAGCCCGTCGTAGATCAGATCGTACAGTTCTGCTCGCTCTCCAAATAGTTTGTGGCGCATTACGCACTCCGTACCGTAGCCATCCGCATATCTCCCCTTCGTTGTTACACCTCAACGTCCCGACGTCACCCCGCGCGCTGTCCGACCTCACGACCTCACGACCTCACGACCTCACGACCTCACGACCTCACGCCCCCACGACCATCGCGGGTTGCACCACCTCCGTCCGATGGGCCAAAGGCGCCATCGCCCCCCTCTCCCGGGCCCACCGTCAGATGCTCGGCGTGTCGGAACCACAAAAGCCGGGCGACGAAGATCTCCGGGATGTGGTCGAGCCGGTTGTTGTACCGCTCCACCGAGTCGTTGTAGCCCTCTCGCATCAGCACGATGTCGTTTTCGACCTCCGTGAGCGTCTGCATCATCTCCTGGATGACCTTCTGCCCTTTCAGATCAGGGTTGCTCTCCAGCAGCGCAAACAACCGGTTTCTCGCCTCATTCTCGGCGACGATTTCGGCCTCCTCCACCGAATCTTCCTCGGATTGCTCGCGCGCCCTGCGCGCCTGGGCGACCGACTGCTGAAGCTGTTGCTCATGGCCCAGATACTCCTGGACAATCCCCGCGAGATTCTCAATCAGATCGAACCGTTTCTTCAGCGCCACGTCGATATTCGACTCCGCGCGGCGCACCCGGTCGCGCAGAAACACCAGGTCGTTGTAGTACATAATCACCAGCACTCCGAACAGATAACCACAGGAGATGCCCGCCATCGTCACGTACATCGTTGGCCCGAAGGCCATCTCCATCCCGGCCACGCCCATCCCGCCGATCATCGTGGCCACAATACCCACGCTCAACAACATGAACCCGGCGAACGCCTTGCGGTGCTTCAACTTCTCCTCAGTGATTCCGGCGACGATAAACGGCGCTTTCTCATCGTCCTGACACATCATCAGATCGTCGTGGGTCTCCGGGTTGACCGTCGTCTCTCCCAGCGCGTAGACATCGTCGCCGGGCCCGATAATCCACTCTGTGTAGCGCTTGCTGCCCCGCCGGCGCCGCTTGCGATTGGTGCCGATACACTCCGCGCCCTCCGGGTCGACATACATCTCCCCGGTGCCGTCCTCACAGACAAAGGGCACCGCTTTCTTCTCATCCTTGATCGTCTTCCACTTCTTTTTCTTCTTGCGCCCACTACGGGTGCGTTTTTCCACCTTGTAGCGATAGAACACACAATCTCGATTCGTCAGCGGACCGTTTAAGTATCCTTCCTGCCCGGCTGACGACACGCTGGCCTTCAGTTCGGTCAACCCGTAGACCGCTCCCTCGATCGGTGATGTCGGCACATTTTCGATGGTCCGTTTCGTCCCGATGCTCTTCAGCCCCCGCCAGGTAAACAGGACAATGCCGAACAGCCCGATGGCAATAGCAATCAGCCCGAAGTGCATCTCCAGACGCACCGGCTCGTAGTCCTCTTCGAGCGCCGAGATCTGCTCCTGTTCTTCCGGCGGGACATCGAGCGCCTCCAGCGGCCGGATACCCATCGGAAGGCCTACAAACAACTCCGGAAAACTGGTCAGCGTCTCATTGGTCCGCTCCACGGACCGCGCCATCGTCACCCGTGCCCCGGACAGCCGTTCGCGCTCCTCGTCATTCAACACCGCATATTGCTCATCGTCGAACGACCCCAGATCATTGAACGAGCCGTCCACGTCGACATCATTCTCCCTGAGGGTGTCAACGATCAGCGACCGCCCTTCGCCCAGCGTTCGTGAAGCCGCCTCATCGGCTGCACGAAGGTCGTCGACCATCATTATAAATCCCTGCACGAACAGCGTGCCCACCACCACTGCGGTCACCACGGTCACGTACATCCCGGCGTGGTGAATCCGGAACACCCGGAACACCAGAAATACGGACACCAGCAGCGCCATCACCCCAAACACGACGAAGGCTCCGCTCTCGAGCGTCTGTTCGGTTCTCTGCTCGACCTCCGGGCGATGGCTGATGATCGGCGTGTAGCTGCCGTCTCGCCCAAACCCCACCCGCGCTTCGCCATCGTCGAGCTCGGCATAGCCGAACACGAACAATTCTTCTCCCGGGTCGATCCGGTACTCCGTGTATCGCCTCCCGTCACTCTGGTCGCGATACTGCCGAGGCGCCTCGATGGTTGGTGTGGAGCTGATGGCGTCCACGATGACGGAGCCACTGTCATCTTCCAGCAGAAACTCCACCCCATCCGACTGGGACTGTATCGTCTCCCAACGCCGGTTATCGCCGCTGCCGCGTCTCTCTTCGACGGTGTAACGATAATACAGCGTGGAAGTCCCCGTATCCGGCGAAGTGACCGTCCGGTCCATCCGCTGGGCCGTCCCCGTGACATTGACCTCCCCACCCACCACCGCGGCCGCCGGCATCTCAGGGGTGCGTTCGAGCTGACGCATCTGCTCGATTTCCGAGAAACTCCACCAGGACATCCCGATACCGAGCGCGCCAAACACGAAGATCCCGACGACCATCAGGATCTTTTTGACGATCACTCCGATGGTTCGGAACACGCTTCGACAGCCCTTTGCATGAGACTGTAGGTTATCGCGGACTTCCTGCGCCTCCTCCGGCATCTGACTGACGTATTCGTCGTCACCGTCGAAGCTCTCCCCATTGGTCTTTTCCATCATTCACTCCGCTACCACGGACCAACATTTCCACTGCGTGCCCGACCGCCGAAGTTGTGCCCATCGCCATTACCGATGCTTTTGCCTAAGCATTCAACAACACCGCACGCAACTCAAGCCGTGGGCGTAACCTGCCTTCTCGCCGCCCGCCGTCACCGGTACAATCGGCCTCGCCCCTGTTTCAGAGTTACCCATGACCGGCGACGACAAGAACACATTCCACGCCCACCCCGCCGCCCTGCTGGCGCACCCGCTGGTGGTCATCGCCGTCGTGATCACCGCAGTGAACGACCACATTTTCAAGGGTTCGGAGTTTGTGCCCGGCCTTATCACCGGCAAACTCAGCGACATCACCGGGCTCTTCTTCTTCCCCATCCTGCTGGCGGTGTTGTTCTACTTGGCGGTGTGGGCGATCACTCGCCTGTTTGCCCACACCAAACCGGAACGTTTCATAGATACCCGCCTTCTCATCGACGCCGGTGTGGTGTTGACCATCGTCGTCTTCGCTGCGCTCAATCTCAGCGTGACAGCCAACCAACTCGCCGAGCCCTACTGGGGCGTGGTCACCATGGACGCCACCGATCTGTTCTGCCTGCCCATGGCCGTCGTCGCCCGCCAGTTTGCCCGCAGCCGCTGGCCCCGCCCGCAGAGCACCTC
>SKMT01000082.1 GCA_007120915.1 Myxococcales bacterium
ATCGGCGAATTTAGCCGCCGGGGTGCATACGTATTTCCGGAGTCCTGCACTAGCTGGGTCATGGTTCATCTCCCTGGCAAAATCTATGGTCATGGGCCGCATGGCCCCCTCTATATCTATTGTCGAGAAATTGACCCCCGATCTTTCGTATCGGCCCAAATTTCTTGACGGGTGATGAACACCCCGATCCGAGTCAGACCGCCAAAAGCCAGGACGATCGGTGACGACGATCGGTGACTGTCGGTGATTTTGGGATCCGGCGATCGCGGCGATTTTTCCGGTTTCCGTACAGTCATTCTGTTCCAGAATTTATCGGGATGCCGTACCATCGCAGGTGTTATTGCCTCCAATAGAGAAGAGATAGTGATGGCCACGATGACCGAAGTCGGTTTCTGGGCTGGGCACTTTATTCTGGTGAGCAGTTTGTTGCTGGGGGCGTATCGTCTGCGTCCGCGGCTGGGATTGAGTGCAGTGATTGCTGTGGTGGTGGCGCTACAGTTTTTCCAGGCCGTGCTCAGTGCCAGTTACTACTGGGAGTTTGCCGATGGTCTGATGGCGACTCCGGGGTCGGCGATTCTGTTTGTCTCCAACCTGGCGCTGCTGTTGTACGCCTTTGCCCGCGATGGCATCGCCACCGCCCGGGTGATCTTGTATGCGATCATCATAGGTAATGTGGTCACCCAGTTGTTTGGCGGGTTTATTGCCGTTCATATCGCCTACAGTGAACCGGCGAATTTTCTGGCAATCCCCCCCGAAATTTTCCATCAGGGACTGCTCACAGCAGTGGTGGGAGTCTGTGTGCTGTATGTGGACCAGGTGCTGGCATTGCTGGGGTTTTCGTGGCTGCGCCAGCGGTTGCCGATGCTGCCAGTGGCAATACCGATGACGTTCGTACTGGTAGTCGTGTTGGCGGTGGATACGGTGCTGTTCTTGTCGATCACCCACTGGGGGCACGAGCAGTTGGGTGCGATGATCACCAGCGGAGTGATTTCGAAGTCACTGGGCGGTGTGGCCTTCGGGCTGGTGTGGGGGATGTATCTGCAGGGACGGCGACTGGATCAGACTGATGACCTTCAGCAGGTATTGCGGTTTTTGTTCTTTCAGGACGATATCGACAAATTACGAGAAGTCGCCTCCCGTGACCCGCTGACCGGTCTGTTGAACCGGCGCACCTTCGACCGGCTGGGGGAACATCTGTTCGATGAGAACAACCGGGCAGTCAGCCTCATTTTGTGTGACGTCGACAATTTCAAGCAGGTCAATGACACGCTGGGCCATGCCGCCGGGGATCGGATTCTCGAAGATATTGCAGACTTTATCGCCGAGTCGGTACGGGAGATGGATTTTAGTTTTCGGCTCGGTGGCGACGAATTTGCCGTGGTGCTACCTCGGTGTGACGCCGGGAGAGCCAGGGAAGTGTACGATCGGCTCTCCGAGTTTCATTACCAGCAAGAGGGGTTGGAGCAACCGGTGACGATATCGATGGGATTGGCGACATTTCCAGAGGACGGTGCTGATCTGGGGGATCTGTATGAGCAGGCCGACGCGCGGTTGTATGACGCAAAAGGATAGCTGAAGGCGGGTCAGCCGCTGTGATGGAGCCACAGAACGGAGAGCTCTTCATTGGCTTCGACAGGAAGAAATTCCCGGTCACCGGTCACCAGCGTGGCGGTCTGGTTCAGCGCCAGAGAAGCGGCGAATGCATCGGCATAGGAGAGAGGGTAATCGGCTTTGAGTGCGGCAGCGTCCCAGACGTGGTCATCGCTCACGGAGATGAATGCGACGGGTAGTCTTGTCAGTGAGGTCCGGATCTCTCGCGCACGTGTCATCGAATGTGTCTTGGCGACAACGTAGAAGATTTCACCGGCATTGATCTGGCTGAGTAGCAGATCAGAAGTGCCGGCGGACGCGTCGTCGAGTAGGCGTTGAACTTCATCGGAGGCCGCGGGCGCATTTTGCATCCAGGCCAGCAGCGCCCAGGAATCAAGCACATAGGTCATGGCTGGCGTTCTCGCTCCTGCTGCCGCTCCTTTTCGAGCGCTTCAGTCAAAGAGGGACCATCTTCAAGAATACCCCTGTACTCACGCCAGTCGGCATCGGCGATCGGTTTCAGTACGATCTCGTCATCCTGCACTTGCAGCTCGAAGCGAGAACCCCGGCCCAGTTCGAGTTCACGGCGTACGTCAACGGGGATGACAAGCTGACCTTTGGAGGACATTTTGATGGTATGTGCCATGCGATGTTCCTGTTTTCTTACGAGCACGTAAGAACTACATGGTAGAAAGATAGTACGTGGAAGCCAAAGGCAAGAGGGTTAGAACCCTCCTGCTCGACCCGTGAAATTTGCGGATTAAACTGTTAATCACAACTGCTCCCATAGTGACGCCATTTATTGATGCCGAGCCGAGGACATTGCGATGACGGAGACGATGGAAGAGACCGGTGGTCAGCCCGTGGATCCGACGGAACAGAAGCCGGGGGAGATCGACCGGGAACACGTCGCCGAGTTCTATGAGGATCTGGCGGAGTTGGCCGGTCAGACGGGGTTGAAGTCTTTGCAGAAGGAAGTGAAGGAAGAGCAGCTTCCGGCGCTTCGAAGCGGTGAAGTCTCACTGGTGGTGCTCGGCGAGTTCAATCACGGCAAAACGACGGTGGTCAACGCGCTTCTGGGTGAAGAGGTGTTGCCGATGGGGATTACGCCGACCACGGCGGTGATCACGCATCTGGTACATGGGGAGGAACCATCAGCCCGGCTGAAACCACCGCGTCAGCAGGAGTTCAAGGAGCTTCCTTACGAAGAGCTGGGCGAGGCGATTCAGGACGAAACGGAAGACGGCGATGAGCCGGAGTACATCGAGATCGCCCACCCAAATGAGTTTCTGGACCACGGGCTGAAGCTGGTGGACACCCCCGGGGTCAACGACATCTCCCGCCAGAAGGTGGAGATCACCTACGGGTATGTCCCCCGCGCCGACGTGATCATCTACGTGCTCGACGCCACTCAGATTCTCAAGAAAAGCGAGATCGTCTTTATCCGAGAGCGGCTCCTGAAGGCGAACCGGGAGCGAATTCTGTTTGTGCTCGGCAAGGTCGATGCCCTCGACGAGCACGAAGCGAAAGAAGTAGAAGCCTATGCTCGTCAGCGGCTCGAAACGTTGATCGGGCCGGTAGAATTGTTCGCTTTTTCGGCGCGCGATGCGTTGGAAAAACAGAACAAGGGCGAGGAGCCGTCGGACACGTTTCAGACGTTCCGAAGCTACGTGCAGCAGTTTGTGCGCGAGCAAAAGGAAGCGATCGTGCTCGACAGCGCCCTTGGCGGAGCGCTTCGCATCGCGGCGCTGATGGAGCAGAACCTGGCGATCAAACGCCAGGGCTATCGGTTGGAGAAAGAAGACCTGCAGCAGCGAATCCAGCGGGTGCACGACAAGTTGCGGGAATCGCGCAAATTGATCGCCGAGAATCTCGATCGAGTCGACGAGCGCATCGGCGGGATTGCGGCGACGACCAGGCACAATCTGCGGGTGTTTACCGAGAACTTTGTCGAAGCGCTGCCGGTGCAGATCGAGCGGGCCGACGCCAAAGACGTCAAGCGCTATCTGGCAGACTGGATTCAGGACACCTACCGAGAGTGGCTTGAAGAAGAAGGTCGGGACATCGCCGACAGCCTTGAGGAACTCGCCGAGGAGATCATCGAGATCACCAATCAGTCGCTTCGAGAGGTGGTGGGAACGCTTCGAGACGAGCTGGGGCTACACGGGCAGTTGGACCTGGAAGTTGACACCATCGGCTACGATGTCAGCGTCTTTGCACTGGGCACGCTGGGAGTGTCGATCCTGCTGTTTGCCAACGCCCTGGTGGGCGGAGCGCTGACACTGGCCACCCCGGTGCTGGCGTTCTTTCTGAAGGGCAAGGTCGACGAAAAGATCAAGGAGCGGGCCCGCGAGGAGGGCGAGCAGTCTATCCGCCGGGCCAGCGAGCTGATCGAGCAGGAGTTGCTGTCGATGATCCACGAGTACGGCGACCGGCTCAAAGAGTTTATCGAACACGCCGGCGACCGGCTCTACAGCCAGATCGAGGAGACCCTCGAACAGGTACAACGCGAAACCGAAGAGGGACCGGATCGCGACGAGCTGATCGAAGAGGTCGACAATCGGCTCGAACGGGTCAAGACGCTCAGCAAGCACATCGAGGCGGCCCGAGAGAAGATCGCCTAATCCCGAACACCGACCACCCATCACCGACCACCAACCACCGACCACCTACCACCTACCACCTACCACCTGGTCACAGATATTTCTCGATGGTCGTGAGAATGTCGTGGCAGTCGACGAGATCAGTGACGTAGTCGAGTTCGTCGGTGGGGATGATCACCAGCGGGGAGAGCGAGTAGGCCTGAATCCAGTCCTCGTACAGCGTATGTAGCTCTTCGAGATAGGATCGGGGGATGTCCTGTTCCATCTGGCGCCCGCGCAGTTTGATGCGATTGTGGACCGCCTCGATGGAGCAGCGCAGATAGATCATCAGGTCCGGCGGTTGGATCTGGGTGCGCACCGACTCGTAGAGGAGCCGGTAGGTGTTGTAGTCGCGCTCGTCCATCATGCCGGTTTGATAAAGATTCTCGGCGAAGATCTCGGCGTCCTCCCAGATGGTGCGATCTAGGATGACGTTGTGGCGCGTGGCGTCGAGCTCCAGGTGGAGGCGAAATTTGGCGGTCAGGAAGTAGATCTGGCTGGCGAAGCTCCAGGCCTCCATATCGTCGTAGAAGTCGGCGAGGTAGGGATTTTCCTCGTTGGGCTCGAAGTAGGGCTTGATATCGTAGCGCTGACACAAAAATTCGACGAGCGAGCTCTTTCCGGCTCCGATGGTTCCGGCAACG
>SKMT01000645.1 GCA_007120915.1 Myxococcales bacterium
CAAGTACATCGTCACCGCCACCCGCCGAGGGATCGTCAAGAAGACGGAGCTGATGGAGTATTCCAATGTGCACTCCGGCGGGATCATCTCCATGGGCTTTAAGAGCGAAGACGACGAACTGATCGATGTGCGGGCTACCGAGGGCAACGATCGGCTCTTTTTGACCAGCAAACAGGGCCAGTCGATCTGCTTTCACGAAGAGGATGTACGCTCCATGGGCCGCACCGCCGCCGGTGTGATCGGGATGAAGTTTCGAGACGGCGACGAGCTGATCGGCATGGATGTCATCCCCGAAGACGACGACACCTCCACGATCCTGACCATCACCGAGCAGGGCTACGGCAAGCGCACTCCCATCGGTGAGTATCGCACTCAGGGCCGCGGCGGCTTTGGCATCCTGACGATGAAGACCAACGACCGCAACGGCGAACTGGTCGGCGTGGGGCTGGTCGACGACGAAAACGAGTTGATGGTGGTCTCTGACAAGGGCCAGATTCTTCGCACCCGGGTCCACCAGATCTCGATCTATGGGCGCAACACCCAGGGGGTGCAGGTGATGAACGTCGACGACGATGAGACCGTCGCCTCCATCGCCGTGCTCGCCCCCGAGGAAGACGAAGAACAAGAGGAGCAACCCATACAGCCCGACGACAGCGACGCCCCGGGCGAAGACGACGTTGAACCCGACGGCGCTGACCACCCCGAGCAACCGGAGCATGCCGAGGCCGACGAACCCGGTGAAACCGGCGATGAACCGGGCGATGCGTAACCCCCAGATCGGCTGGTTGACGCCACTTAAATCGCTGTGTTAAGTCGGGGCGCCGGCTCGATACGGGGTGGTGCAAACCGAAGATTTTTCGCCCCGTTCACAGCCGCTGACAGGGTGGTCATGATGCCCGATTCGGGTCGCGATCACGACGGTGAACCCACTGAGGATGAACCGAACCTGTGGGCGAAAGCAGGTATTGCTGCCGCCCTGGGGTTCGAACTGGTCGGCTTCGTGTTGGCCGGGGCGTTCATAGGCGTGCACATCGACGCTTATTTCGACAGTTCTCCGGTCGGGTTGCTGGCTTCGATGGGGCTGGCCTTCGTCGCCGCCGGGTTGCACATCTACCGGATGACTCGCCGATTCTTAATCGACGACGATGACCAGTGAACCGATGACCACTCTGGACCGCAGCTTCGTTGACGGCATTTTCTGGCGCATTGTTGCGCTGGGAGCGGTGGTCGCCGCGATTACGGCGCTGGTGATTTCCGTGCGCTTCGGCTACTCCGTGGCGCTGGGCGCGCTGGTAAGCGCTGCCAGCCTCCGGGTCACCACCTTTGCCGTACAACAACTGATCCGGCGTACCGTCGACGAGGACCGCTCCGGCGGGCTGTGGGCGGTGGTGCTGGGCGTAAAATTACTGGCGCTGTTGTTCGTCATTTTTATCTGTCTGGCCGTTCTCGATGCCCATGCCGTCGCGTTCGTGATCGGTTTTAAGTTGATCTTGCCGGCGTTGGGCTGGCAGGCCATTCGCAATCCCGACCACCTCGACGGTGCGGGAGACGACGCCAACGACGACAAAGAGAGTGCGTAGCCCATGAAAGATGTACTCGCCGATTTTGTACCTGGCTTCGGGGTGGAGGAGGACCGGGCGGGATATGATTTTACCTTCCTGGACTTCTTTCCGGACCTGGAGCTGTACGGATACAACGATGTGTTCGGCAATCCCCTGCTCAACCCCAGTGAGACGGTGGGAATCACCCACCTGATCTTCACCGTGGCGGTGCTGATTGTGCTGGCTGTGTGCGCCTTTATCGCCCGGCGCAAGTACCGGGACCGCGACTCGGCGCTGGTGCCGGACGGAAAGCTGACCTGGTCCGGGTTCTTCGAGGTCATCTTCGACGCCGTGTTGAACATGATGACCGAGATGATGGGCGAGAAAAACGCCCGCAAATATTTCCCCCTGATCGCCACACTGGCGGTCTATATCTTCTTTGCCAACGCCATCGGTCTGATCCCCGGGTTGTACCACCCCACGTCAAACCTCAATACCGGTTTGGCCTGTGCGATTGTGGTCTTTCTGGTGTACAACGCCGGCGGCTTCATCGAGCACGGTATCGGCTATCTGAAGGAATTTATCGGCCCCGTGCTGTGGCTGGCGCCACTGATGTTGTTCGTGGAGCTACTCAGCCACGCCTTCCGGCCCATCAGTCTCTCCGTACGTCTTGCCGGAAACATGACCGGCGACGGGCTGGTGCTCGAGATTTTTGCGAACCTCGGCATTGAACTGATGAACATGCCCCTGCTGTTGCCGTTCCCGTTTTTGTTCCTGGGCCTGTTGGTCTCGATCATTCAGGCGTTGATTTTTAGTCTTCTGGCGTCGGTGTACATCTCTCTGGCCCACGAAGATCACCATTGATTTGATTGAAGCGAGCCGTTAACGCTAACCCCGACACCACCGCGCAAAAGGGTCGCTTCGGCGACGGATGCGCATCTTTTACAGGAGGAAGTAGTCCCATGCTGAACAAGAAAGTTCTCGTATTTCTTAGCACCTTTGCCGTAGTCGTCCTCTTCAGTGCCGCCGCTTTCGCCGCTGACGGCGCTGCCGCGGACAATGCCTTCACCGCCGCCGGCTGGATTGCCATCGGCGCCGGCATCGGGATCGGGCTGGCTGCCGCCGGCGCCGGTATCGGTATGGGCAACGGCGCCGGAGCTGCTCTGGGCGGAATCGCTCGCAACCCGGGTGCGGCCGGCAAGATCTTCACCCCCTTCATTATCGCACTGGCGCTGATTGAGGCGCTGGCGATTTACGCGTTCGTCGTCTCCATCCTTCTGGTTCTGGAGATCGACCTCGACCAGTTGATCGCCGACGTCCCGGTGTGATGCCACATCGGTAAATCGCGGTGAATCGCCCGGTGTTGTCCCGAAGGGGAGAACAGCGGGCGTTCGTCGTTCTAGCTCCGAAACCACACCACCGCTACCGGGGGGACACAGTCTGTCACCACTGCCACGGGGCGGGCGCCACAGCGCAGATAGGCGCTCAGGAGCGGTTCGGAAACCGAGCCCTGTTCGACCTGTTGAAGATACGCCAGGGGGTCGACGGCCGGTGCAAATCCAGGTTGCCCGTGCATCAGCACTGCTGCGATGTAGCCGTTGAGCCCGCCGGTGCGACGGGCCAGATCGGCGGGCACCGGCCCGATCCGGGAGGCAATCTCCGGGGTGTGGATCTGTGCGGTGAGCCGCCGGTCAAAAAAGAGGCCCGATTTCACGGCCCACCCACCGGAAGGTGCCGGTTCGATACGACGGAGAAGCTGACGAGCTGTCATCGCGTCGACCTCGCCACCAGGGAGGTCATGAAGCCGGGCGTGAAACAGCGACGTGCAACCGGCGAGCTCTCCTCCCACACTTAGCAGTTGCAGCCCCTGGTGAGGGCCCAGAAGCGCCTCGGCCTGTCTCCAGTGGTGTCGGTACAATCGGGTTGCCAGCCGTAACTGTGCGCCCGTGGCTGGCGTAACAGCGAATTGGCGCCCGCCCAGCCGACCAAACTGTCGTCGCGGTGTGGAATCGCGCTGAGAGGGGATATTTCGCGATGTCATGATGGTCGATCCATGGTGGTGGCGCTGGCTACACCTGGAGCGTAATGGAGGGTGCCCCACTGCAAAAGGGAGCTCTTCTTGGTGGTTTATCCCAAACTGTCGGTCCCTAGCAGGCACCGCGAGCTCGGCAGTGCTGTCGGTGATAAGTCGAGGAGAACAAGGGGGAAGTCTTGCGCCCCCGCAACGCGTGTGTTTTAATGCCGCCCGGTCGTGTGCCCGGGCGCTTGCCCCTTGCCATCTCATGCGTCGTCCGACAGGTGAAACAACAGGCGTCACAGGTGGCTTTCGGTACTTTTTTCTGTCCTATCTGGAGCGGACTTCGGAATGATTGTCCAGTGTCCAAGCTGTTCGAAGCGCTATCGTGTCAACGATGCGAACATCCCGGCTTCCGGTGGCAAGATCACCTGTCCCCAGTGTTCCCACTCTTTTGTTGTGTATCCGGAGTCTTCTGCCGCCGGGCCCGGCGGCGCGTCTCCTGACAAACACGACGAAAAAACGGAGGTCGCCCAGCGTCCGAACATGGAGCAGTTGCTCAGCAACATGAAGAAGGGCAAGGACGACCAGGGCGCCACCGCTCAGCAGCAGGACGACGAGGCGAAAACGGAGGTGATGTCCGGATCGGAGTTGCCTGAGTTCAATAATCTCTTCGGTGAGGGCGGGCCCGACGGCAACGAAGCGACCACGGAGATGAACAATCCCCTGACCCAGCCGGGACAGGGGCCGGAGGTAGGAGATGATCTGGAGACTCAGCAGCTTGACTCCGACATCGTCGACCAGAGTCTGGGCCTTGTTCGCGAACAGGCCGAATCAAACCCGCCCGTCGACCAGCCCCCTCAGCAGGATGGGCCATCCACCCAGGTGACACCTCCGCCGAACGTCGACAACATCCCCTCGCCTTCCTCGCAGAACAAACAGCGAGCGTCGGTGCCCGACAGCCCTACCCCGCCTCCGGGAGCCGACAGCCCTGGGTCGTCGCCGGGAACAGCCGGTGGATTTGGCAGCAGCAAGCAGGATTCGGGTGGATTCGGCTCTGTACCCGGTGGCCCATCGACGCCGGACCCCGGCGGTTCGCCTGCCGGACCTGGCTCATCACCTGATCCCGGCTCGTCGCCCGGCTCCCGCCCCGGGAGTGATCGGCAGCCCGGTACCGGGGGCCTCGGCGGTCAGCAGCCCGACAGCGGTTCCCAACCCGGAGGCGGTCCACCTGCGTTCGGCAGCGATCCTGGCCCGTCCGACAGTGGTTCCCAACCCGGAGGCGGTCCACCTGCGTTCGGCAGCGATCCTGGCCCGTCC
>SKMT01000273.1 GCA_007120915.1 Myxococcales bacterium
GGTCGGGCAGTTACGCACGCTGGTTGTCGAGGCGTAACAGCGCTGGGAGAGGGCGATGGATCACGCATGGAAACCGGAGAGGACGGGGCAGATTCTGATCGTGGACAACCGCGACTCCTTTGTGTTCAACCTGGCCCATCGCCTCGCCGAAGTGGGCGAGCGCCCGGCGGTGGTGCGCAGTGACGAGGTGTCGCTTTGTCAGTTGGAGGCGCGACAGCCCGCCGCGCTGGTGATCTCGCCGGGGCCGGGCAGACCGGAAGATGCGGGAGTGTCCGTGGAGGCGATCCGACGTTTCGCCGGTGAGATCCCGATTCTGGGCGTCTGTCTGGGCCACCAGGCAATTGCGACAGCCTTCGGGGGCGTCGTCGAAGAGAGCGGCCGGCCCATGCACGGGATGGCCACCGCCGTCGAGCACGATGGCCGAGGGTTGTTCGAGGGGCTGGGCGATGGATTTGAGGCGGCGCGCTATCACAGCCTGGTTGTCACCGAGGTGCCCGATATGTTCGAGGTGACTGCGCGAGGTGGCGGGTTCATCATGGGGATCCGGCACAGCAGATGGCCGGTGTTCGGGGTGCAGTTTCACCCGGAGTCAGTGCTCACACATGTGGGCCATCAACTGCTGGCGAATTTTGTTCGCCGGCGATGAGGTCACAGCTCAGGGGGCCATGATGATATTGGTATCGTCATCGTCGTCGGGATCGTCGTCTTCGTCGGGATCGTCGCCGGTAGCTGTTGGTTCGTCGTCCGCTTCGGATTGGTCCGGCTGTTCGGCCGGCTCATCCTGCTGTTGCTGTTCGACCGGCTCGTCCGGGTCGGAGGCGGGTTGCGGTGCCGGGGGAGGCTGGGCAGAAGGCTCGGCATCGTCCGGTGTTTCGTCGCCGGGATCGTCTTCGGGATCCAGTGCGACGTCGAATGTCGGGGTGTCACCGGGGGCGACGGTGACGGTGCGGGCTTTGTGACCGTCGGCGGTGACCTCCAGATTCACGGGGTCATCATCGTCGGAGGCGAACACCACGGGGTTATCATCGTCGTAGGTGTCATCCCCGGAGGTAATCAGCGCATCCGTCGGATCGGCGGCGATCGCCACTTCGATGGGTTCGTGTTGCTCGTCGTCTGGTTGTGATTCTTCGGCAGCAGAAGGCTGCGGTAGTTCAGCAGGTTGTTCGGGCTCGATCGGTGAAGTCTCGTCGGCTTCGGCTCGATGTTGCTGAGCTTGGTCGTCCGGTTCCCCGGACAAGAGAGCAGAGGCGACGAAGCCGATGCCAACCAGGGTGATCAGCGCCACTGCTGCCAGGGCTGCGATGATGAGGCGGGATCTGCGGGTTCGAGAGGGGTCGTAGAGCAGCTCCGACGGGGCGGTGTCGACATCGGCCGGGTCGGTGGGAGTGTCATCGACCGGGTCGGCGGGGCTCTCGCTGAATGCGGTGTCTGCAAACGGTGACGGAGTCGATCGACGATCGGACTGCTGCCGGGCGAGCTGGCGTTCGCGGCTCGCTTCCTCGATCAGCGAGCGGGTTTCATCATCCGGCACCTGTACGTCCGGGGTGTCGATCGAGACGTGTTGCAAGGTGTCGTCGGCGTCGACATGGGACAATTCATCAGGATCGATGGCAGCGAGTGCATCGGCGAACTCACCGGCGTCCTCGAAGCGGTCCTGGGGTTCGACGGCCAATGAGCGGTCAATCACGGGGCCGACCGGTGAGTCCCATAACAGGGCGGGGATCTCGAAGTCGCGACGAATGTGTGCCATCGCCACCTGCCAGGGGGTGTCACCGATGACAACGGGCTGTCCCGACAGAATTTCCACCAGGATCAGGCCCATCTGGTAGACATCCAGCGCCGGGCTGATTATCTGGTCCTGAATGTACTCTGGGGGCATGTACTCGATCGTGCCGAGCATGAACCCCGTCTTGGTCAGTCGTTCTCCCGCGGCATCTCCGGGGTGAGCGATGCCGAAGTCGACAATCTTGAGGGTTTCGCGCCGGTTGCGCGGTGAGGTCAGAAAGAGGTTCGACGGTTTGAGATCTTTGTGCACGATCCCCAGTTCGTGAGCATCGCCCAGCGCCTCGAGGCAGTCGGTGAACAACGGCAACGCCCGGTCGGGGGCCATCGAACCGTGTTGCTGGAGTTCTTCATCGAGATCATGGCCCTCGAGCTTCTCCATGATGATGAAGGGGGCGTCGGTCTTTTCGAGCATGCCGTAATCGAAGACCTGGACGACCGATGGATGATTGATCCGGGCTGCTAGCTTGGCCTCGCGCTTGAACCGGGTCAGTAGGATCTCTGCGTCGCCTCCCTGGCGGGTCAACGAGGCGATATCGAGCACTTTCAGCGCCACGTCGCGCTCGATTTCGGTGTCATGAGCCAGAAAGACGGCGGCGAAGCCACCACGGCCGAGCAGGTCGCGGATCTCGTAGCGTTCGAGCACCAGGCTGCCGCGGCGCAGACCGAGTATCGTGGTGTCTTCATCCATCATTCGAAGTCAGTCCAGGGCCAAAGGCAGGTGTCGATGAGCCGTGGAGCCGATTCTACGAGGGGTTCGGTGGCGGGACAAGCGTGCCCCGAGTTGTCTGGGGGAAATATGCGGCGTTGAACGGGGCTGCTCAACGTCGTAAGGTTGGCCAATCTCGGCGATAGTTGTAGCAGGTCCGACACGAGGATGATTTCGATGAGTTTTCGGCAGTGTTTCGCCCGTTTCGTGGTAGCGGCAGTGGTGCTCGGTACGATGGTGCCGGCGGGTGCGGCGGCCGAAGACGACGGGGAACGTCCCATCTACGCGCCGACGGACGAGCAGTTGGAGCTAAACGAGCGGGGGGTCGAAGCGCTGATCGAAGGCCGTGCGGCACGGGCGGTGGCGTTGCTGACGGAGGCGTATCGACTCGGTGAGGTCAACATTCTGGCGTTGAACCTGGGACGGGCTCATCACGCGCTGGGCAATTGCGAGGAGGCGCGCGACAAATTGACGCTCGTCGCCGAACTGCCGGTGATCGAGCATCCCCCGCCAGAGCGGATCGAAGAGCGGGCCGATGAGTACCTGGAGGACGTGGAAGAAACCTGCCGGGACGACCAGGAGATCGAGGTCGACGACCCCGACGAGTTAGAGACCGAGCCCGGTGAGGACGAAGCGGTTGAGCGGCAAGAACAGCCCGATGAGCAGGACCAACCCGAAGAAGTGGAGCCGCTGGACCCACCCTCCGATGTAGAGGACGATCAGCGCAGTTGGTGGGCCGAAAATCAGCGCGGCGTCGGGATGATTACCGCCGTTTCAGGAGTGGTAGCCGCCTCGGGAGGAGGGGTGCTGCATCTGGTGGCGCGCCAACAGCATGACACTCTCAACGATCAGGTGCGGGGAGACGACGACGTCGTCACCGACATCACACAGAACGAATACCGCCAGCAACAGGCGCAAATCGGGCGGCTCGACACCATTGGGGTTGCCACGGGGGCGGTGGGAGTGGCCGCCATCGCAGCCGGAGCACTGATCTGGATGACTGCCGACGACGCCGAAGAACCGTCGGCCCAACTGGACGTGTCCGTCGGTCACGATGGCGCCGGCATTGACTGGATAATGCGATTCTAAGAATTGAACGACAGGAATGAGATGAAAAAGCACATTCGAGGATGGTTCGCAGTGGTGGTGATGCTCGCAGTGGGCATCGGTCTGGTTGGTTGCCTCGGCGAGGTCGATGGCGACGACGCGGTGTTTGCCTGTGACGATGATGACGACTGCGCGTCGGGGTTTGATTGCCTGGAACGGCCCGATGGCCAGAAGGTGTGCGCCCAGGAGCCGTTTGATGATCCCGAACAGCCCGATGACTGCGAGCCCGGTGCCAACGAGACCGCCGAGATTGTGGATGACCAGTGTGTCTACGAGTGTGACGAAGGATTCTCAGATTGCAGCGATGACACCGCAGGCTGTGAGTCGGCGGTAGAAGAATGCGACCAACTGTGCGATCCCGAAGAAAACGAAACGGGAAGCTATGACGTCGAAACCGGTGAGTGCGACTACGACTGTGCAACGGGCTATCGGGACTGCCTGGACAGCGTGGATGGTTGCGAATCGGAGGTCGCCAGTTGTGAGTATATCACCGATGACGCGCTGTACGTGTCCCCCGACGGTGATGACGATGCCTCTGGTAGCTCGCTAGCCCCGCTCTATTCGCTGGATCGTGCTGTTCAGATTGCGGCATTCGAGGGCTACAGCCGTATCTACGTCGCCGAGGGCACATACACCAGCGAGCGTACCATCAAAACGGCCATCGATCTGTTCGGCGGGCGAAGCCCCGATCAGGACTGGGCGCAGACAGATGAGCCGTCAGTGATCGAAGACGGGGGAGGTTCTAGCCTGGAGATGCCCACCACCCTGGTGATCGACCGGACCGATGACGAATCGGAGGCGAGCGCCGAGGTTCGCGGGTTTGACATTATGCCGCCGGAAGCGACGGAGGACGAGCCTTCCATTGCCACGGTGCGTGTGCATGGAGTCGAGGAGGAACAGCTATTGCTTGATGATGTGGCCATCTATATCGGGGAGGCGGGCGACGGTGCAGATGGAGAACATGCTGAGGAGTATAGCGATGGGGATGGCGATGGGATTCCCGGAGAGGCGGGTGAAGATTATGATCTGAGTTGGCCCACTCAGCCGAATCCAGGCGGCGCCGGTGGCGAAGAAGTCGATTGCGAGTTTTCAGACGACGGTGGTGAAGGGGGCGGCGGTGGAGACAGCGGTGATTATGATGACCCCGATGGTGAAGACGGCAGCTCCGGTGGACCGGATGGGCAAGGGGGAGCTGGTGGAGAGGGGGGCGATGGAAGTAATGACCCATATGCTGGAAACGATCCGGAAGAAGGGGGGGACGCCACCGATGGGGA
>SKMT01000157.1 GCA_007120915.1 Myxococcales bacterium
GGGGTGAATGGGAACATACGCTGGCGAGTCTGGCCGAGCGACTCCTCGATGAGATTCCCGACGTCCGGTTTCGGCTCGGTAGCATCGAAGCGACCGAAATAGATGACCACCTGCTCGATCTACTTGTCGACAGCGACGGACGACTCGTTCCCCACCTTCACATTCCGATGCAGGCGGGGTCCGACAAGATTCTGCGGGCGATGCGTCGGTGGCATACTCGCCAGCAATACCGCACACGGGTGCTCGAAATTGCCGAGCGACTTCCCTACATCGGCATCGGCGCGGACATCATCGTCGGTTTTCCCGGCGAGACCGATGAGGATTTTGAGCTGACGCGTAGATTGGTCGAAGAGCTGCCCTTTACCTACCTGCACGTGTTTCCCTACTCCGAGCGCGACGATACCCCGGCGGCGAAACTGCCTGAAAAGGTGCATTCTCGCGTTGCCGCCGAACGGAGCAGACAACTACGGGAGTTGGCGATGCAGAAGGGAATCAACTATCGGCGTGCTCGTGCCGGCCAGACGGCAGAAGTTGTCGTTGAAAACGATGGCCGTGGGTTGACCGAAGATTACCTTCGCGTGGATTTGGAAGGGATTGCCGATACAGACGTGGGACGGCTTGTCGATGCTCAACTTCAGATCGACGACCAGGATAACCTGATTGCTCACGTCTCGGAGACGGGAGCCGGCGCATGATCCGGCGGTTCTGGTTGTTTCACTATGCCTATCTTCGGGTTCCCCAGGCCGCTATAACGGCCGGTGGTTCGTGGAAACCGGTGCGAGTTCCGATTCTGGGGGCACTGGCCGTTCACTCCCGGCGAGGGCCGGTGCTACTGGACGTACCCTACGGAAGAGAAGGACCATCGAACCTGGGAGCTGTTCTCGGTTCGGTGCTCGAAGGCGTTGCCATGACCTTCGACGAAAACTGGTCCGTCGTCGCCCGACTCGAACAATTCGGGTTTCGCGCCGCCGATGTCGATGATGTACTGATGACACATCTGCATCTGGATCACACCGGGGGGATGAAAACCTTGCCCCATGCCACCTTCCACGTCAGCGCCCGAGAGTGGGAGCACGCCGCCGAGGGCACCGATGCTCAAGCTCGGCTTCGTGGTTATATCCGCGACGATTTTATAACCCTCGACCGGCGAGTCCACCGCTACCAGCGGGTTCCTCATCTGGCCGATCATCGACGGGGATTGGATGTCTTCGGTGATGGCTCCGTCGAAATGTTCGCTCTTCCCGGGCATACCCCCGGCCATTGCGGTTATCGGCTGCACCTGACCGAAGGATCGGCGGTGTTCTTCGCTGGCGATGTCGCCGGAAGTCTTCCCCAACTATTCGGTGAAGAAGCCCCCGGGGTTATCCCCCGGATGCTGCTCGGTTCCGGCAACGCATCTGAGATCTCACAGCGGGCTGTCAGGGATCATCTCGACGCCAATCCCGGCGATATTCCTCTCGTCTGCCACGATCCCGGGTTGGGCCAGCGATGTATCGACGATGGGCCGATTCGTTGGGACGGGGCCTGAGGGCGTTGTCAGAACGGATACCGCGCCCGCTCCAGCACCGCTTCGGCGACCACTTCCCACAGCGAGATAACATCGATGCGGGGGAAGAACGTCAGCTTTTCGAATGCTTCGAGATGCTGATTCAACTCCTCGCCGTCGGCCAGGTTGTACAGAAGTCGTTCGCTTCGCTGGCGCACCGTCTCAAATCCTTCGGCAAGCACCAGCTTTGTTGCCGCCCGCTGTACCCGAGTCGCCTCCAGCCCGTCTCGATCGACCAGTTGTCGGGTTCGGGCAACGGAGGAGTCCATGGCATAGACCTGGCTGATAATGTCGGCCAGATCGATCAAGATCTCCTGGCGCTCCCGAAGATCGGCCATGTGTTTTTGAATCGCCTGATTTGCGCAGTACACACCCAGTTTCTTGGACTGTTCGGTCACGAATTGCTCAAACGCCATTTCGGGATCGTCTTCCTGGGGCGGCGGCGTCGGTTTCTGGGATTCGCTCAACGCCAGCTCCACTTTCTGGATCTGGTCGAACAGATCGAGCTCTCCTTTCATGGTTCGCTTCAGGATCATCCCCGGGATCAGCATGCGGTTGATCTCGTTGGTTCCCTCGAAGATCCGGTTGATGCGAACGTCGCGGTAGATCCGTTCTGCAGCGTACTCGGCGGAATAGCCCATCCCACCATGGATTTGCACCGTTTCGTCGGCCACGAAGTCCAGCACTTCCGAGCCGACGACCTTCATGATCGAGTCTTCGACGGCGAATTCTTCGATCGCCTTCATCACCTGCTGGGGGTAGTCATCGGCTTCGGCGTCTAGCACCTCCAGGCTCCGATCCATGTAACCGGCCACCCGGTAACACATCGCTTCGAGCCCGTAGAGCTTCGACGCCATCTGTGCGAGTTTGGAGCGAATGGCGCCGAACTCGGCGATGGGCCTGCCGAACTGCTCGCGCTCTTGGGCGTATTCGGCGGCCAGCTTCAGCGTATGCTTGGCGCCGCCCAATGAGCCCACCCCGAGCTTGAACCGCCCGATGTTGAGGATGTTGAACGCAATCTTGTGGCCCTTGCCGATCTCGCCGAGTACGTTGTCTACCGGTACTTTGACGTTTTCGAGCTGAAGTTCTCGGGTTGAGGAGCCGTGCAGCCCCAACTTTTCCTCTTCTTCTCCGGGGTTGACCCCTTCACGCTCTGCTTCCACCAGGAAGGCCGTAAATTTGTCTCCTTCCACCTGGGCGAAGACGGTGTACAGATCGGCGAATCCGGCGTTGGTAATCCACATCTTCGTGCCGTTGAGCACGAAATGTTGCTCGTCTGCTGTTAGCTCCGCCTTTGTCTTTGCCGCCAGCGCATCGGAGCCGCTTCCGGGCTCCGTGAGCGCATACGCCGCGATCACTTCTGCGGACCCGATCTTTGGCAGCCACTTCTGCTTTTGTTCTTCTGTGCCGAAGTACAGCAGCGGCCACAGCCCGATTCCGGTGTGCGCCCCGTAGGTGGTGGCCCATCCGGAGTAGGTGGACATGTTCTCGGTGACGATCATGCTGGTGGTCTTGTCCACCTCCAGGCCCCCGTATTTTTCGGGGATATCGATCATCGTCAGTCCGATCTCGGCGGACTTGCGCAACACCTTGACCATTTCGTCGAACTCTTTGTTCTCCAACTGTTCGACCCGCGGCATCACTTCCTTCTGCATGAAGTTTGCTGCCGTCTGGGCGAACATTTTCTGGTCTTCTGTAAAGTCCTCGGGAGCAAAGATCCGCTCTGAGCAGACTTCATCGGTCAGAAAAGCGCAGCCTTTCGGTATTTCCCGGCTCATGGTGCCTCGTCTTTGCGCTGAAAAGTGAGAGATGGTCCGAACTGAATCGTAATTCACCCGGGCGGGAGTCTCCTACATGTTACGCACCGCGTCAAATGAGACTAGTGCAGGCCTCCCGACAACCGGGGGGGTGACGGGGACTCAGCGTCGGGTACGGCGCCCGGCGATACGGTTTCGCAGCTCCCAGTCGCGATAGATAAACGCGTCGATGCGCTGTTGTAGGTTCCAGTACTTCTTCGCCGGCCACTGCCCGGTGGTGGCCACATAGGTGGTCTCACGCATCGCGCTGGATTCGTACTCTCGCTGTATCGCCTGCCAGTCCTCCAGAAGCCGAAGAGCATTGATGAACGTCGGCTTCGAGATGCTTTCATAAAAGATCACGTCGCCTCGCAAAAACCCTTTGCGTCCCTGCTTGATAGCTCGGTTCACGAACTCGCTTCGCTCCATGCGTCCTTCCTGAAGCTCATCGAGCATTCTGACCACCAGTCCGTAGGCTTCCAGAAAGGTCAGTACCATCCGGCGCAGATAGCTCAATTCTACCACCGGTTGCTGCACTTCGATCTGCGTGACATCACCGTCGTCGTCGCGCTTCAGGGCAATCCACCCCGACGACGCGAAGTACTGCAGTGTACGCATGAAGACGTTTTCGAACTCGGCGCGCTCCTCGTAGATCCACTCGTACTTGAACAGTCGGCTGAGGAATCGAGTCTCCTCCATCAGCTCGTCGAACTCGATGAGAGGGCCGTCGAAGCGCAGAATTGCCGTTGAGAGCAATCCTTCCGGGACGAAATGCTGGATCATGGTGTTGCGGTAGTAAGCCAGCTCCAGGCGATGATCTTCTTCGAGACTGTAAAATGTCTCGTCGTCCTCCGTACGGATCACCACCTGATCCTCGGCCTCGAACAGCCCCAGCGCCCGGTCAACCACCCCGGTGACCGCCCGGCCCATCACCTCTTCGACGTACCGGGGGGCGGGATGATCTGTGCTCTGGTGCTGATCGCTTGTCTCGTGGGGGCTGTCGTAGTGCAGGGTGACCGGGGGATGCTTGTCATCGGCGCCGACGACGGCGTCGATATCGTCCTGGCGGGCCCGAAGTGCTTCGCGCAGCGCTCCGGACAGACGGGTCTTGCGCCCCGGCTGGGTCAGAAAGTGGATCAGAAACCCCGTCTCTCGGAGAAGCTGTCGTCGATCCAGTCCCCGCGCCGGGTTGTTCAACAGCACTGTTGCCACCAGCGCCGTCGGCGACACGGTGGTGATCTGATTGATGTCGTAGATGATCCGGTGGGCAAGACGCACCGTCAGCGCGTCCAGTTGTTCTTCATCGGGATGGAGTCGATCGATGCGGTAGCGTTCGAAGTACTCCTCCAGATCGATGGGCTCGTCGAACTCGATGTACAGCCGGCCCTTTTTGCTGACCAGAAACTTCGGGGTTTTCAGCAGGTCGGTCAGGCTCTCCGGTTCTTTTTCCGCGCCCAGCAACTCCTTTCGAAACGAACGCTCCTCGATGATTTTTTCATAGCCCACCGAGATCGGCACAATCTTTAC
>SKMT01000669.1 GCA_007120915.1 Myxococcales bacterium
AACTCCCCACGGTAGGTGCCGAACCGGGGGCTCCCACCCCGGTCGACCACCGAATTGGGGACCACATCCAGGCAATGATCAACTGTAGTTGCGTCCACGGTCAGGTCCTCCGAAAAAGAATCAGCGCTGCGATGAATATGACGACCAGTCCCACCAGCGCAACCAGTCCGCTATCCCCCGGCTCGGGCTGCTCCGGGGCGGTGTCGACGCCATCGTCGACACCAGTTTCGTCGCGCTGGTCAGCAGGATCGATCTGCGGGGGCTGCTGCTCTTCTTCCGCATCTTCGGAGGGCGGGTAGATGGCCGTGGTCGGATAGTTCTGATCGAACACGTGCAACTGCTGGCTGTCGTTGTACTCGATGCGAGCGGTGTGCCGATAACCTCCATGGGTGTCGAGCATAATGCGATTGGCAAATTCAATCTCTTCGGCTCCGGCGGGGCACTGCCAGCGCTGCTCGAGATGAACCCTGCCGTCATCACCCGGATATTTCAAAAACTCGGAGTCCTCGCGCTGACAGTTCTCACTGTCGGCACGGATCCCCGTGTTTTCGTCCAGATACTCGTGGAGTTGGTCCCGAATTTCTTCGAGCAGCTCGACGGTGGGCTCTTCGCCGTGGCCGGTGTGCCCGAGGTGGTGCGCCAGGTCTTCGGCCGCAATGCTCAACTGCTGAACCACCGTCCCCTCCGCAGCATTCACCTCGGCGAAGTGTTCTGATTCCGCCGTCTGGTGTGCCGGGCTGACCGTAGCCATTGCCACGATCAGCAGTACCACAGCGATTCCACTACCTATGCGGTTGACCTTCATCTTTACTGCCTTCTGTTGCAACGACCGACGCGGTGGGTGTCAGGTCGCCTTGTCGTTCGATGTTCGCTCAAAAAGAAAGACCAGCCCTCCCGGGCTCGCAGCGGCGAGACGTCGCCCCTCGGCGGCGAGACGATTGATCGGCGCCGGCACCTGAATCTCCTGACGAGGCTCTGTGTCCCCGCGTTCGTACACCTGGATTCGCCCGTCCTCCCCAGCAGTCATCCACAGATCTCCGGGGCCCGACACGATCGATTTCGCCTCCCCGTAGTGGCCCTGCAACCGCTCCGGCTGCCGGTCGCCCTCACCGATTCGAAACACCGCGCCGCTCGCTTCCACCCATCGAACCACTCCGTTCGTTGCGTCCAGATCGGTAATCTCGGCAGATGTATCGATCTGATCGATCTGCAATCCATCTAAGGACCAAAACCGAATGGTTCCATCTCGCCCCGCCGTCACCGGGCCGCGCGTGCCAAAGGCCACTCCGTCCACGGAACTGTCGTGGCCCTCCAGACGTGCCACGCACTGCGCCTGGTCGAGCCGCCACAGATACACCGTGCCTTCCTGCCCACCCACCAGTAACGCGCCGTTGCGCACGTCCACACATCCCCGTCGGCAGCGAATTCCCTCCGCACCGGATCGGGCCCGCTGCACCGGCTGCTGTTGATCCTCCAACTCTTCGGGCAGCAACCACAGCTCCATGCCACCGGTTCGGTCCAGCCCGTACAAAAACCGCTGCCCCGCAAAAAAACCAACCTCCACCCAGGGATCAGCCCCGCAGTTAAAGTGGCGCCGCCGCTCCACGGAGCGATCGAAAATGGTCACCCCGCCGTCTTCACCGGCGACGACCAGACGCAATTTCGAGGACCATCCGACCACCGTCTTCGTGTTCTGTTCGGTCTCCACCCTGGCCAGAGGGCTGTAATCCTTCTTCGCGCCGGGGGCCCGCCGCAACACCCCGTGCTGCGGCGCCGTGCTCTGTCCGCGCTTCCACAACGTCTCCCAGTCTACCTGGCGAACTGGCTTGTTGAACCCGGAAGACGATTCCAGCCCCACAGCACTGTCGTCCGGCTCCGGGATCCGCAGCTCTTCGTGGTCGACGGTGTCGCTGACAGTGAACCGACTCGCTGTTTGCTCATCGCCAAGCGCGTCGTCGTCGCTGTCGCTGAGCTCGGAAGGCCGATCCTGGTCGACCTCCGATTCGGCACCGGACTGTTCGGGCTCCACAGCAGGCAGCGGCTCCAACGTATCGGCAACACCACTCTGGTTCGGGCTGCTTTCCGGCTGTCGGTGGGCGACGGCTTCGAGCTGCGAGCGCTGATTATCGGACGATACCGCCGGCTCATCCGGCTTGTCTCGCTTTCTCTTCTCGAGGTTGCGGGCAAGCCGCTGCAGCAGACTGCGCTTCGGTGAGGGCGACTCATCCCCGCTTTGCCGATCATCCGATTCGTCCTCTGTAGCCACGTTAAAGGGGCTGAGTGTCTGGTTGGGATTTGGTTCGGCACCACCCCCCCCTGTCTCATCGACCACCGGTGCTCCCGGGGCCTTCAGAGGCGCTCCCGGAATCGTATTCGACTGTGCCCTGTCCCAGGGAGAGTTGTCGGACTTGCTGCCGCCTGCCGCGCTTGGAGTGCGCCCCCCGGCCGACGGCGGCTTAAACTTTCCCGGCCCCCTCCCCTCCTTCTCGGTTCTATCACCGCCCTCGTCGTCGTCATCATCGTCGTCATCGTCTCCACTGCGGTCCGCATCCCGACTGCTGCGCGGCGCCGAGTCGACCGACTCGGAGTCATCATCGCCCGGCCCGGGGTCATCCTCCCCCTCATCCAACTCCACCACCGAGCTGGAGAACGCGTGGTCGAACTCATCCTCGTCGGGAAGAAAGTCCGCAACCTTATCGTCCGGCCCCACCGGCTTCGGTCCCTCCTCGACATCACTGTCAATCCCCGTGCCTTGTGGCTGGTCTTTTCCCTTCGAAGGCGGATCGAACATCTCGCCCATAATGTCGACGCTGTCGTCGTTGTCGTCGATGTCGTCGAACGCCCGGTCGGCCAACTGTTGGGCATCGTCGAATCCCTCATCGGCCTCATCGTCGTCCATCGCCGCGTCAGCCGGCGGCGTGGACGAGACCTCATCGAGCTGGTCGGAGCTCGCCGTTTCAATCTCCGGGACATCCAACAGATCAACTGCGTCAACCTCCTCTGCACCGCTGTCGTCCGGGGACAGCTCATCGGAGCCGGACTCCTGCTGTTCGTCCGCCTCCGAGATCGCTTCGCGCACCAGCGAACTGAGCTCTTCGCCCAGCCCCGCCGACTCCCCGGAGTCGGACAGCCCATCCTCCACGGCCCGATCAACCACGTCGGCGCCGATATCCTCGTCGGTGTCCACCGCATCTTCCAGCATTGTCATCGCCGTGTCCCGACCGGACGCCGAAACCATCGGGTCCGACGCATCGAACCGCTCCACCACCTTCGGTTGAAGCGCCTCCAGATCGGGGCCAGCGCCGTCCTCAATCTGCGGGGGAGCGCTCTCGATGCCGAAGCTGGCCAGGTTCATCCCTCCTCCCAGCTCGAACCCCTCCAGCATCGCCTCTCCAAGCCGCACCACCTGCGACAGCGAGTCCACCGACCACACCCGGGCGGTCCGATCACTCGATAGACTGACCACCAGCTCATCATCCAACAGCTCCAGCCCCGTCACCCAGTCGCTGTGTCCTTCCAGAATCGCTTCCAGCCGCCCCTGGTCGATGTCCCACACTGTCACATCACCGTCATAGGAGGCGCAAAACACCAGCGGCGTCCCCTCCACCGGCAACACCCGCACCACGTAGTCGTCGTGGTAACGAAAACGGAATCGTGGCTCCAGCTCTTGCGCCCCATACACCCCGATAGCGTTGTCCCACCCCGCCGACACCACCACCTCGTCGCCGGCCGCAAATGTCGCGTCTTCGACCCAGCCGGCATGGTCGAAACGAACGCTGACCAGCGACTTGTCCGCCTGCGGCTCCCACAGGTACACACCGTTGTCCATACAGCCGCTTACCAGTTGGCGCCCGTCGCTTCGAAACGACACCGAAAGCGGCCAGCCTCCCATCCCCTCAAGCCTCTCGACGTTCTGTAGCTTCGCCGTGGCTTCACCATCCGTGGCGTCGATCGACCAGACCCCGATGCTCCGATCTCTTCCCGCCGTCGCCACACGCTGATGATCATGAAATGCAATCACTTCCACCTGATCGTCGTGGCACCGCTTAGCTTCCACCCTCTCCGGGGGCGACGCGACACCGGGGCGAAATACCACCACCGACCCGTCATCGCCGCCCACCGCGAAGAGACTCTCCGATCGCTGATCGCCTCCATGCCAGCCCGTCGAACTGATCACCAGCCCCGTATCCACCTTCCAGCTCGTCTCCGGCGGACCCTCGCTCAGCGATGACAGCTCCCAGCCGACAATCACCCCCGTTTCGTGTGCCGTGATCAACTGGTCTCTCACCAACGCGATGCCGGCGATCGCGCCGTGGCTCGTCTCCAACCGGGCCACCGCGTCCAATTGCTCGCCTCCCAGCTCGTGCAACTCCCACAGTTGAACCACCTCCGCCCCCGTGACCATCGCAAAGCGCCGGGACGCCGGATCGTAACCGAACTTCGGACGCTGTAGCATATACCTCCACCGTCATGACCATGATCTACCCATCTACGCAGATCAGTCGAAACTCTACGATATGACCCTTCCGGTGAAAAGCCTGTGACCATCTACTGAACCGAATCTTTACGCCACCACCGAAAGTTACATCCTGTTAACATCTTTTCATCCGGCCCGGTCTCCTTTAGTGTTGAGGGTGCATCTACACGTTGCCTTGTGGTCCGATACAACATATTCTGACCGTAGATGCGCCAGCTCCCCACAGCCATTGCTGTGTGTCTTGTCTTCGAAGATGTGCTTATGAACGACGACCGCGTCAGCTCCCCAGACCTGGCAGGCACCTCCGAGGCGACGCTTATCGTCGACGTCAACAAGCTGCGTGAAAACCAGCCGGTGCAAAGCCGCGACGATCAGCAAG
>SKMT01000141.1 GCA_007120915.1 Myxococcales bacterium
AGTTGCATTCCCCAAAGCGGCAGGTCGCCGGTGGCGGTGATGACCTGTTCGGCGATCCAGGCGGCGGTGCCGGTGTCTTCGACGGCCTGGCCCAGTGGAATCAGCGCCGCCAGCAGGAACACGGTCTTCCAGGAGACCGCCCGGTAGGCTTCATCGGCGGTGAGCACCTTCGACAACAGCACGATGATCGCGCCCACCATCAGCGACAGCGAGAGCTGGAAGTCCGTAAAGATCACCAGCCCCAGCGCCAGGGCAAACCCGCCCAGTGCCCACCACTGTTTCTCCGTTCGCGGCGGTTCGGCGGGGTAGTCAGAGAGGATGACGAACGATGGGATTTCAGCGAGCCGATCGAGTCGTCGCCAGGGGGCAAACACCACCAGTACGTCGCCCTCCTGGAGCACGACCTGACGAAGCTCGTCGGTGATCAGCTCGCCGTCGCGGTGGATCGCCAGAAGGGTGACCCCGTGGGTGTGGCGAAGCCGGATCTGGCGCACTTTCTTGCCGATGGCGTCGGCTCCGGGGCGCACCAGAAGTTCGGCCATCCCGGCGTGTTCGTCGTCCTGGAGGATACCAAAGGGGTTGTCCTCGGCGTCGACGAGATTGTTGTCCGCCGAAAACCGCTGGACGGGCCGGCCGGTGCCGACGAGCCCGATGGTGGCGCCGGCTTCGATGACGTGGTCGCGGGCGGGGGCGATGGTCAGCCCGTCGCTGTCGCGGATCGCCGCGATCAGCACCCCTCGGGGCACAGATTCGATGGACTCGACCTGCTTGCCGACCAGGGGGCTGTTTCGGGGCACCACAAAGGGACAGATTTTCTGGTCGAGCCCGTAGAAGGCGGCGATATCGGGCATCGCTCCGTGAGGGTCGCGCCGGTCGCGGATCTCCGGGAGCAACCACTTGCCGAACAGCGCGAACATCAGGATCCCCGAAATCACCAGCGCAATCCCGATCGGGGTGGGGTCGAACAGCCCGTAGGGTTCGATCTCGATGTTGAGGTTCCGGGCGGTGGAGGCCAGAAGATCATTGAGCAGAATCAGCGGTCCCGACGCCACCAGGGTGATCGTGCCGCCGAGGATGGCGGCGAATCCCATGGGCATCATCAGCCGGGAGACGGCGATGCCGGTGCGCTCGCCCATCCGCTCGACGACGGGCAAGAACAGCGCCGCCGCCCCGATGTTCTGCATAAAGGCGCTGATGGTGGCCACTGCCCCCGACACCAGCGCCGTGATCCGTCGTTCCGTCTCCCCGCCCACTCTCAGCAAAAACGCGGCCACCCGGCGCATCACTCCCACCCGGTCGAGCCCCGCCCCCAGGATCATCACCGCAATAATCGAGATCACGGCGTTGGAGGCGAACCCGGCGAATAGATCCTGGCCCTCCACCAGCCCGGTGACGCCGACGACGACCATGATCAGAATGGCGGCGACGTCGATGCGAACGATTTCGGAGACGAACATGGCGATGGCGCCGGCCAGAATGACGAGCACCAGAATCATGTCGGGGGTCAATGCTTCCACAGCAGTATCCTCGGAGGATCGTTATCTTGTCTGAATCTGTTCGAGTTCGCCGGGGTCGTCGGCGTCGAAGCACTTCTTGCAGGCTTTCTGCACCGCCTGGTGAACCCGGTAGGTGAAGTGTTTTTCGCCCAGGTCCTGGAAGAACTTCGACGCTCGCATCACGTCGAGCACGGGCCCCTTGGTTTTGGCGAAGTACAGCTCGATGTCGCGCTGTTGGTAGTCCTCCAGAATCTTGTGCAGCGCCAACTCCGCGGAGGAGTCGAGCTGGTTGATCGAGGAGGCGTCGATGATCACCGCCTGGAGGGGCTGATCCATCTGTTTTTCCAGTTTGACCAGGGTGTCCTTGAGAAAGGAGACGTTGCCGAAGAAGAACTGGCTGTCGATGCGCAAGACAAGAAGCCCGGGGATGGTCTTGGCTTCGGGGTGGCGCTTGAGGTTGCGATAGCTGGTGGTACCGGGCAGCCGGCCCAGAACCGCGGTGTGGGGCCGGGTGGACCGGATGATGAACCACAGCAGCGAGGCGCCGATGCCGATGGCCAGCCCCTCTTCGATGCCGATCAGCAGGGTGGACAGGAAGGTGATCACCAGAATGGCCAGCCCGTCGCGTTTGACCTGCCACAGGTGTTTGACCGCCTCCAGGTCGATGAGTCCGACGATGGCGGTCATGATGATCGCGGCGAGCACCGCCAGGGGCATGTAGTAGAACAGGTCGGTCAGCAGCAGCAGGGTTACGACCACGGCCACGGCGGTGATCACGGCGGCGAGGTTGGACTTCGCGCCGGCCCGGTCGTTGACGGCGGACCGGGAAAATCCACCGGTGACCGGATAGCCTCCGAACAGCCCGGCGCCGATGTTGGCCGCTCCCAGCCCCACCAGCTCCCGGTTCGCCTCCAGATCATCTTCTTCCCCGTGGCCCTCGGCGATCTTCTTGGCCACCGCGAAAGACTCCATGAAGCCCACCAGGGCGATGACCACCGCCGCCGGAAGCAGCGTCTCGATGACCTCCCAGGTGATCGGCACCAGTGTCAGCCCGGGCAGCCCGGTGGGCACGTCGCCGACGACCTCCACGCCCCGAGCGTCCAGGCCCAGCGCCCACACCGCCGCCGTGGAGATGACGACGATGAAAAACATCCCCGGAAACGACGGTTTGAACACCCGCACCGCCAGCAAGAACAGAAGGCTGGCGATGCCGACGATCGCCGTAGTGGTGTGAAACCCGGGGCCCACCAGCGGTTCGAACTGGCTGAAGGCGATGATCAACGCCGCCGCGGAGGTAAAGCCGCTGAGCACCGGGTGGGACAGAAAGTTGGTGACAATGCCGAGCCGGGCCACACCCATCACAAGCTGGATCACCCCCACCATCAGCGCCAGAATCAGGGCATAGGTCAGGTAGGCGTCGGTGCCGGTTTCGGCGATGGCGCCGACGCTGGCGGCGGTCATCAGCGACAGCACCGCCACCGGTCCCACCGCAAGCTGTCGGGAGCTTCCGAACAGCGCATAGCCCACCAGGGGCACTGTCGACGCGTACAGTCCCACGATGGGGGGCAGCCCCGCCAGCATGGCGTAGGCCATCCCCTGAGGGATCAGCATCACCGCCGTGGTCAGCCCGGCGACGAGGTCCGAGCGCAGATCGCCGCCTGAGTAGGACCGAAGCTGGGCGGCGAGGGGTAATAGTTTGGCCAGGAAATTCATCATGGCTCCAGAAATTGGTGTGGCCATCGGCTACCACTGGCGCAGCGCGGCGGGTACAGATGGTTCATTGCAGCATCGGATCACATCGAATCATTGGATCATTATCACTCGGTGTCGATGGGACAGAGAAGTTGGTCACGCCCCCGGGCGGTGTCAGCGATCGGGGGCGTGCGGTCACAGATAAGCCGGCGGCGGGAACAGTGCATCCGTTCGCGGGAGACGCCGCCGGCGTTCGGTCGTCAGACCGTGGGGTCACACATTCTTTTTGGAGAAGTACCAGTCGGTGACGTCGTACTCGGGGTTGTTGACCCGCTCTTCGGCCTCTTCGGTGGTTGCCGGGGGCGGGACGATTACCTTGTCGCCGGGCTGCCAGTCCGCCGGGGTGGCCACACCCTGCTCATCGGAGGTCTGAAGTGCATCGACGAGACGGACGAATTCGTCCATCTTCCGCCCGATCTCCAGCGGATAGTACACCATCGCCCGCAGACGACGCTCCGGATCGATCACAAACACCGCCCGCACCGGCGCGGTGTCGGAGCTGGCCTCGTGGACCATGCCGAACTTCTTGGAGACCTCCTGGGTCAGATCGGCGATGATCGGGAAGGAGATGTCCACATCGAAGTTGTCCTTGATGTTGCGCACCCAGGCGATGTGGCTGTGGACGCTGTCGACGGAGTTGCCCAGAAGCACCACATTGCGCTTCTCCAGCTCGTCGGCGATCGCCTGGAAGCCGATAAACTCGGTGGTGCACACCGGGGTAAAGTCTGCGGGGTGCGAAAACAGGATCACCCACTTGTCGGGATTCCACTCCGACAGCCGGATCGTCCCGTGCGTGGTCTTGGCCTCGAAATCGGGCACCGGGGCGTTCAACTGAAGCAGCGGTTGTTCCTGGGTGTCCGTGGTCTGTTCTGCGTTCTGTTCGTGTTGTTCGGTCATGGTGCTTTACCTCTGTTCTGTTCCGGTGATGAAATGAGCCCCACCACGGGGCTCGGCGGATGTTCCGCCCCGTGAACTTGCACACCTCGTGCCAGCCAAGAAATAATTTGGGATCGTGGTACAAATCCGGACGGGGAGGTGTTGCGGCGGGGAGGGTTCAGTTTCTGTTCCTTATGTTGCGGGCCCTGAAACGGGTGTTGTCTCTGAGGTCCCGGGTTGTGAAACGGGGGTGGAGCAATTCGCGGCGGGTCGGCCGATATTGTTTCTTAAGTTTTTCGTACGTTTCAGAAGATGAAACATAATGTGGGCGGGGCGGAGAGCCCTCACAGGCCGCCGCGGGACGAATTGTTCTTGTCCGTTGCCCGGCTTGTGCACACCTTCAGCGTGCGCGACACAACCAAACCCCACAAGATTCAGGACAGTGGCACGTCGGTTGCACCCACTATGGCTGAAGCCGAACACGAAAGGTGGCCGGTATCGCCGGCGACCATCCCCCAACAGCAAGGAGAATCTCATGACGTACTTCCGACAAATCTACGACGAAGGCCTCTCTCAGGCCGCGTACATCATCGGTGATCCCTCCAGCCGCCAGGCGGTGGTTGTGGATCCACTTCGCGACATCGACATCTATCTGGACCACGCCGCCGACAAGGGCTATCGGATCGTCGGGGTGGTCGAAACCCACATCCACGCCGACTTTCTCTC
>SKMT01000151.1 GCA_007120915.1 Myxococcales bacterium
GACCTCACGACCTCACGACCTCACGACCTCACGACCTCACGACCTCACGACCCACGACCTCACGACCTCACGACCCCACGACCTCATGACTCCCCACCACCTACCGATCTGCTCCCTTCTTGCCGCGTTCTTCTTCGCCGCTGCCACCGCGGTGCCCGCTGTCGCCGAGGCCGAACAGCCCCCGGACGTCGAGTCTGCCGCCGACGACTGGTGGGCCCCGACCTATCTGATCGACTACGGCATCGTCGCCGCCGGGGCGACCGGATATATCGTCGGCGAGCGGCTCACACCGCGCTACGACGCGCTGATCGGGCCGAGTTATGACCCCGACGATCCGGCGGCGATTTTTGACGATAACACCGTGGGCAGAACCTACGTCGAGCAGGGCCCGGGAGAGACATTCCCCGAAAGCTGGTTGCAACTGACAATGATCGGAGTTGGGCTGTCTGTGGCCGGGCTGGAGACGGTGCGACTGGTCCGGGGCGAAGACACGGCCCACCAACTTCACGACGCGGTCGTCGGCTATGCAGAGGCGACAGCCATCACGGCGACGGCCACGTCGTTGTCCAAACCCTTCTTTGGGCGGCTTCGGCCCGACTTTGCAGATCGGGCGCTTCGCTATCACTGCAGCGACGACCCGGATCGATTTGATGAGTACTGCGACGACTACCGCGACCGGCCGTTGTCCGAAGATCCCGAGCAGGCAGACCATCTTCTTCTGGACGGCCGACGCAGTTTTATCTCCGGGCACTCCTCCCATTCGTTTAACACGTTCACCTATGCGTCACTGGTCGTGGGCGGGCACTACGTGTGGGGCGAGGAGGCGACCGGCGCCACCCGAATCGCCGGCATCGGCGCCCAGACGCTGATGATGGGCGCCGCAGCGTTTATCAGCGGCAGCCGGCTGGTGGACGGGCGCCATCACACCGCCGACGTCGTCGCCGGCAGTCTGGTGGGGTTGGGAGTGGCAAACCTGTCGTACTGGCGGCGCTTCGACACCACCGGGGCGGTGCGCACCGCCGAAACCGACGATGATTCCGGGCTACAGATGGCGCTGCAGCCCTTCGGGCCCGGCCCCGGCGCCTCTTTGGTCGTCACCTACTGAACGGGCGCGCTCAGCACTGTGACGCCTCATCGAGCAACGCCGCTTGCACCATCAGCACTGTGACGCCTCGTCGTACAGCTCCAGCGCACAGGGAGAGTAGTACTCCAACTCCTCACAACTACTGTCGAGCAGGCAGTCGAAAAAGTCGTCGAGGATCTCCTGGCGCTGCGTCTCGGTGCAGCTCGGAAACTCCTGTTGAAGCTCCTCGTCAAAGTCATCTTCCACGTTCTCACTGCAGTCGTGGACGTCGGCATACTCTTCGTCAAACAACGTCTCTTCGCAGTAGTCGATGGCCAGCTCACAGACACACTCGTCGGCACTGCTCTGTCCACAGATGAAGGGCGGTTCTTCGTCGTTGTCGTCGGCGTTGGTTGTGTTGTGATCATTGTCATCGTCGTTCTCCGCGACGTTGTCATCACCATTATCCGATGAGCCCGGGCTGTCGGGGTCGTTGGGTCCGTAGACATCGCCGCTCGGTTCGACAATGTCGACCTCCAGATCATCGTCCAACCCGGTGTAGCGCAACGTCTGAGACGTCTCCTCGCCCACATCGAAGGCAATCCGACAGTCCGCAACCCCTCCCTGGTCCAGCAGATAATCATCGGGACACGACGGCTCCAACGACGTGGAGTGGCTCGAAGCGCCAAACACATGAGCGTCAGCGGTGACCACCTGATACTGCTCCCAGCCCGCCGGTACTGCTGAGCCGGCGTCGACATTCTGAAGTGTCACCGGCACCACCACTACGATATCACCGTAATCTTCGGTGTACTCGTACCAGGACTGGGCGGTGCTCAGTTGCACCCCCTCGGCCTCTACGGCGTTTTCGACCTCATTGTTGTCGCTGTCGTTGGCGGTCTGACTGTTTTCACCGTTGTTGTCACCATTGGAGCCGCCGGAGCCCGACCCCGGTGGCGGAGGCCCCATACAACCGAACGCAACTGCTCCCATTGCCAGCATCACCGCTGCCAGTGCTACCAGTTGCCTGCAGTTCCAGTTCTTCATCATTTTCCATGCTCCTGTATTCTGCCGACCATTCAACGGCACACTAAACAAAAAAACCCCCGGCCGCCACAATGGACGACCGGGGGTTTTCGGCTTTTACGCCGTCAACGTATTCAGATCAGAGCTGAACCACGTTGGCCGCTTTCGGGCCTTTCGGGCCCATCTCGACGTCGAATTCGACGGCGGCATCTTCGGCGATGGTTTTGAAACCAGTCTGCTCCAGCGCGCTGAAATGAAGGAAGACGTCTTCGCCTCCGTCATCACGCTCGATGAAGCCGTAGCCTTTGTTTTCGTTGAACCACTTCACTCTGCCTTGGACGTGCTCGGTCATCTTTTTTCCTAAATGCTTCTTCTGTCATCAAATCTTCGCTAATTGTTCGTCTCCGAACTCACAGCGAAGTGCTATTTCGGCTGCTCGAACCATTCGAACACCCGTCTCTCGGATGCGTCAGCTCAATCCGGAACTGACCAGCCCCTGTTTGCCAATTCTACGGGGGTTGGAACCGTGAAGTTCCAATGCGTCGAAGAGGTGCTACAAAAACCGGAAGCCGAATAAGGTCAGGCCTTCCTCGAGATGTTGTCGCGGAGTTGCCTCCATCGACACCCCAGCCCTAACAGGCGGTCATCGAGAAAGCAAACACCAACTGCGACGCAACAACAACCCCCCCCTTACCGGAAACATTCCCCGAGAACTCAAACCTGTATTCCGGGGTGCTGTTGAAGGTCGACAAGATCACCTCCGAAGTGACTTGCCCCGCCGAACCGATCCGTGGCTTGAGTCAACAACGAAGCTCGAATAGTGGTGAACCCAACAGCAGGAAGCAGCGCGACAGCTTTTTTTGAAGACGGTGAGACGACGATGACGGATCGAGAGATTGCAGGTGCGACCAAAGAGCTTGAGGGAGGAGACGGCGAATTCTTCGACGAGATCGCCGACCGGTACGATCTTCTGAATCGAATTCTGTCGCTGGGGCTGGACGGGCGGTGGCGGCGACGCACCGTGGAGGCTCTCAAGCTCGAAGGTGGTGAACAGATCCTCGATGTGGCCACCGGCACCGCCGATCTGGCGATCGAGATCGCGAACCGCAGCCCCGGGGTCAGCGTCATCGGCGTCGACCCGAGCCGCGAGATGCTCGCCGTCGGTGGTCGCAAGGTCGCCGACGCCGGGCTCGACGATCGCATCGAACTGGAACGCGGCGACGGCCAGCAGCTTCGGTTTGACGACGACCGCTTCCACGGCTGCTGCATCGCCTTTGGCATCCGCAACTTCCCGAACCGACTCCAGGGGCTGCGCGAGATGGCCCGGGTTGTACGCCCCGGCGGCACGGTGGCGGTGCTCGAGCTGAGCGAACCGCGCAAAGGGGTGATGGCGGCGATGAGCCGGCTGTACGTGCGCGGTGTCGTCCCCCGCCTCGGTGCTCTTCTGTCGGGCAGCGAACAGTACCGCTACCTCCAGGAGTCGATCGCCGCCTTTCCTCCGGCCAGCCAGTTCGAGGCGATGATGGCCGAAGCGGGCTTCGACGATGTGGTCACCCACCCCCTGACGTTCGGCGTGGTCAATCTGTTCGTCGGTCGCGTCACCACCTGAACGGTCCGATTAGCTGCGCTGCCACAGCCGCCGATCCGCCGCCTCGGCGGCCCGGCCGACCCGGTCGACAAGCTCCGTGAATTGATCGGGGGTCAACGCCTGTTCGGCATCACAGAGCGCGCGATCTCGGTCCGGGTGCACCTCCACCATCACACCGTCGAGCCCGGCGGCCACAGCACCGGCGGCGGCCGACCCCAGCAGATCGGGCACCCCGATCGCGTGCGACGGATCGACGACCACGGGCAGCCGCACCCGGGATTTCACCCACAGCGCTCCGGCGAGATCGAGGGTAAACCGCGTCTCGCCGCCAAACGAGCGGATGCCCCGTTCGCACAGCACGATCTGGTCGTTGCCGGCGGCGGCGATATGTTCGGCCGCCAGGATCCACTCCCGCGCGGTGGCCCCGAAGTGACGTTTCAGCAACACGGGGCGATCGCTGGCGCCGACGGCTCGAAGAAGGGCGATGTTCTGCATGTTGCGCGCCCCGATCTGGAAGGCGTCGACCATGGGCTCCATCTCTTCGACCAGCTTCGGCGCGATCACCTCCGTGACCAGCGGAACCCCTGCGGCGTCGGCGGCCTGGCGCATCATCTCCAGCCCGGCGCGCCCGGTGCCCTGGAAGCTGTACGGCGAGGTACGCGGCTTGTAGGCACCACCGCGAAGCACGGCTGCTTTACGGTTGGAGACGATCCGCGCTGCGTCTTCGATCAGCTCCTGCGACTCCACCGCACAGGGCCCGGCAATCACCGGAACCCCGTCAGCACCAAAGGGTACGTCACCGATGTGCACCACTGTGGTCTCCCCGGCACTGCCGGCGGCGACCTTCGGGTACTCCTGGCTGGACGGTTCGCGGCACGACAACGTCGTCGATGGTTTGTCGGTAGACGCCGGACTGTTCATGGGCCTGTCTCCATACTGCGCAACACTGCGTTCGCTGAAAAATTCTCGCACCTGATCGCGCCGGATTTTCTGAGAAATCGTGCGCGGGATCTGTGACACCACAACCCATCGCCGCGGCGCCTTAAAGGGGGCGATCTGTCGTCGACACTTCGCGGTAAGCTCGTCGAAATCAAGCTCTGTTTCGCCGCGTCGGTCCTCGACGATGGCGGCGCCGACGATCTGACCCCACTCGTCGTCGTCGACTCCCACCA
>SKMT01000552.1 GCA_007120915.1 Myxococcales bacterium
CCCTATCTCCGATATCTCCGTATCCCCTTCTCTTACACAGTGCCACTCTGCAGGCCTGCAACAGGCCACCGCTGACCACACTCAGGATGAATAATGTCTCGAAGCACGCCTTCCATTCTCCTGTTCGACGTGATGAGCACACTGGTCTACGACCCGATCGCCGAGGAAATTCCCGCCTTTTTCGGACTGACACTCAAACAGTTGTACGATCGCAAACATCCCGACGCCTGGCAGCGCTTCGAACGCGGTGAGATCGACCACCAGACCTTCTGTGATATCTACTTTCCCCACCGCACAGAACCCATCGACGCCCGGGCACTCCGCGATGTCCTCTACGACGCCTACCGCTGGCTTCCGGGGATCGAGCCACTTCTCGAACAACTGAGCCAGCGCGGCGTCGAGATGCACGCCCTCTCCAACTACCCCGTGTGGTATCAGATCATCGAAGAGAAGCTCGAACTGTCGCGCTATCTCAACTGGAGCTTCGTCTCCTGTAACACCGGCGTTCGAAAACCCGACGAATCCGCCTTCGAACATGCTCTCAATCAGTTGAACGCCGCCCCACAGCACTGCCTGTTCATCGACGACCGCCCCGCCAACTGCCGCGCAGCCCGCCGCGTCGGCATCGGCACCATCCTCTTCGAAGATGCCCCGCAGCTTCACGACGAACTCAACCGCCGCAACATCCTGTAAGTTAACTCAGAAACCTCCCGACCCTCTCACAAACTTCCCTCCCCCCACTCAAATGCACGTCATGCCCTCCCTTCACATCCACCACCTCCAGATCCGATACCGCCCCCAGCCGCGCGTCCGCTCCCTCCCGTGCGGCCACCAACCCCTGCTCGGGCCGAACCAACAACACCGGCGCCTCAATCGCCTCCAGAAACGCCACCACCTGCTGCTCTGAGAAGCGAACCCGCGACGGCGCCTTCAGTTTCGGATCGTAGTCAAAATACCACTGCCCATCATCGGTCTGGCGACTGCCACGCTGCACCATCCGCCTCAACCCTTCGGTGTCCGACCCTCCACGCACCGTGCTCAGCGCTTCGACCATCCGATCCCGTGACGGATACCGAGGCGGCGTCCGTCCCATCAATGCCTTCTCCTGGCGAAGTGCTCTGCGCAACTGCTTCGGCGCCTCCTGCTGCGGGGTCGTCATCGGCCCCAGAGCATCCAGAAACACCAACCGCTCAACCCGTTTCGGCGCCACCGCTCCCACCAACGACGCCACCGCCCCACCCATCGAATGGCCCACCAGTGAGCAGTGCTGCCACTCCAACGCGTCGAACACCCCGACCACCACGTGAACCCAGTCCGCAAAATAGTAGGCGTCCGCCTCCGAGCGCCACCCCGACAGCCCATGGCCCGGAAAATCCAGCGCCGCCACCCGAAACTCTTCGCCCAGCCCCCGGATCATCGCATCAAAGCTCGCCGCGTTGTCCAACCACCCGTGCAACGCCACCACTCTCCGGCCCCCGGCCGGCCCCCACATCTTCAGCGCCAGCTCAATCCCTGAAACCTCGATCCGTTTCTCTTCGCTCTGCACGTTCTTCCTCGTTGCTAACGGTGTGGAGCTATCCTGACGCTTCACAGTGCTTATACTGTAGAACTGGTCGTTCCCAGTCGTCTCCAGCTATCGCAGCTTCCATGACCCCGTTCCACCTCGCAACCGACTTCCGGGCTTTGCTCAAAGACTTCGACCTGGCGTCGCTCGATGAACACCGCGCCGTCATCTTCGGGATACGCCACGACTTCACCATCGGCTATGCCAACCACTCCTGGTACTGCCACGCCCAGGAAAACGATGGGAGCGGAATCCTCCTCGATCCCAGGCCCCTCAACGCCTACTCACTTCTCGACGCCATCTCCGGGCCTCTGCTCACATTTTACGAAGATCTTTATGCCCGGCTGTTCGAACACGCCGGCGAACACGACCACGACTACGAGTGCTCCACCCCCCATCAGATCCGTCACTACCAGATGCGACTGATCCCACTGCCGGCGTATGCCGAGACCCCCAGGGGACTGCTGTCGATCAATTCTCAGTTCATTCCCGACCGCCCCGTCATCAACCACCAGCCCGTCAAGTCTCCGCTGCTCGACGACTACATGACCGACGATGGGCTTCTGATCTGCTGCAGCAACTGCCGGCGCTTCCGATTCCGCCGCGACCGCCACCGCTGGGACTGGATCCCCACGTTTCTTAGAGCCCCCCCGGTGAATCTGAGCCACGGCCTCTGTGAGGTGTGCCTGGACTACTACTACCCGTCGCTGAGTGCCTGACACACTCCGTGACTGACAATCGACGGAGTTACTCAATGTCGCTGATCTCCTCGACCACCAGGTCCTCAAACCGGATCTCCTCCCGATCGCTGGCCGCGAGCACGGCCGCTTCCATCACCGTCTGCAACTGGCGCACATTTCCTGGCCACTCGTAGCGCAGCAGCCACTCCTTTAGCCGCTCGTCGAGCACCCGTGATTCGGCCTCGTAGCGGCGAGCGAACTTCTTGACGAAGATCCGGGCCAGCGCCGGAATGTCGGCTCTCCGCCGTCGCAACGGGGGGACATTAAGCCGGTGAGGTTCGAGCAACTCGTACAGATCGGGACGAAACCGCCCTTCGTCACAAAGTTTCTGCAAATCCCGATGACTGCTCGCGATCAGCCGGGCATCTACCGGCCGGCCGACCGCATCTCCCACGCGCCGCACCTCCTTCTCTTTGAGCACCCGCGCCAGCTTCCCCTGCACCATCGGCGACAGACGGTCCACCTCATCGAGAAACACCGTCCCCCCCTCGGCCAGCTCGAAGATCCCCTTGCGCGCTGCTACCGCACCCGTCAGTTCACTAGCCACACAGCCAAACAACTCGAAGTCGACCAGCTCCCGGGGAAAATCGGCACATCCCATCCGGATCAACATCGCATCCTGCCGATCTCCGAGATGATGGGCCGCCCGCGCCAGTAATTCCTTGCCTGTGCCCGCCTCCCCGGCCAGCCAGATCGGATCGTCGTCGTCGACCCGCTCGCTGAGCGCGTCATACACGTTGCGCATCACCTCGCTTTCGCACACCAGGTCCTTAAACAGGTAGTGACGTCGCTCCCGATCGCGAAAATATCGGTTCTCCTCCTCCAGACTCCTCCGCTGTTGATCCTGGCGATAGCGGCGCACAAGCTGTATGGCCGCCGGATTAAACAGATCGGCGAGTTTCCAGCTCGACTCCGCATCAAACTCCTCCCCCGGCTCTCCCACCAGATATAACGCCCCCTCGAACCCATCGTCAGCCATCGGCAGCAATACGTCGACCGTCTCCTCGTCGCGGCGCCGCACCACCACCTGACGGTGCTGTCGCAGCGCCTCCTTCAACTCCGGCTGGCGCGCCAGAAGACTGGCCAACGCATCCGGGCGCCGGGGCCCGTCTTCGCGTTGTTCTTGCTCTCCTTGATGATCATCCAGCCACACCACCCGGTGGTAGAATTCCCCATTCCCCCTCCAGATCAACACCGCACAGCCCTCGATCTTCTCTACCCCCGGCCACCGTCTACTCAGTTGCGCAATCTCGGCGAGCAGACGCTGCCATCCGTCGCCCATCGACAGATCACGGTGCAGATTCCACATCACCTCCTGGGTGTCGGATTCCACCGGATAGCCCGCCGAACTTCGGTCGATAAACTGCTGTTCGGCCGCCGGGCCTCCCGCTGTAATCTTGATCTCCAGGCTGGTCTCACCGGCCTTCCCCCTCAGTACGTCCCCCGACTCCATCGACCAGTCCCGCTGGTCCGACGGATGGTCTATCGGTTCTCCACCGCGCACGAGTTCAATCCCCTCCGGGCTGTCGTGCCACTGCAACAAGGGCCCCTGTTCTTCATCCTCCTGAAGCGTCGCCCATATCCACCCGTCCGGCGGCGCTTCCAACAGAAGTTGACCCGACTCGTCCGTCCAGATCTGCACTTCCGGTCTCATCAGACCAAAGGTGCGCTTCCGGCCGTCGCGACGCCATGTGATCCGCCACGCCATCACTCCTCCTTGTACACCAGTCCGGCCCGACCACTGCCGTTGATTTATTCGCCCACTTCCAGTTCCTCTCCAAGCTGCTCAAGCGTCGGCCCCCCCGACTCCTCCTCTTCTTCTTCGCCCTGAGCGACCGCCTCTTCGCCTTCGACGTTCCACCACGAGTCGAACTGCTCGTCCACATCTTCCAGCTCTTCGCCCTTCGCCGCCAGTTCGATCTCGAAGTCCTGCAGCGTCGGCACTACACCGTCGACCTCCGGCATCTCTCGCCCCTCGCCCACGCCCTGCGCCCGCAGACTCGCCCAGGTCTGGATCTGATAGGCATCGCGATTTGCCGGCTCCAGCGACGTGACCCGCCCCATCATCTCGTCACACATCTGGTATTCGCCCCCCTTGCAGTAGTGATAGCCCAGAATGAACAGCCTGCGAGCCCGCTCCTCATCGTCCATCGTGTACTCACCGCTCGCCTCGGCGGCTTCCGCCACAATGTCTTCGCCCTTCTCGTCGACAATTCGCACCGCCTGTTCCACGGCGATCTCGACTCTCTCCTGGGTGGCGTGCTGAAGCTGCTGGACCATCAACGCTTCCTGACGTTCCTGTTGAGCCTGCTGATACTCCATGATCGCCGAAAACGTCGTGCTTCCAACCAGCGCAAATATCAGCACCACCAGCCACCATGTCGCCCCGTACATCAGCGCTTTTTTGCCCGTTCCCTCCTCCGGGCGCGGTGCGTAATAGGTGCGCACTTTCTCGCCGTACACCCAGGCCTGGCGCACCGCCTGAACCCAGGGGACGATAAAGATGAACATCCACCCGTAGCGCCGCCCTTTGTCCGGCTGGCCGTTGTACACCTGGCCCGCCCCCGGGGCGATCAGACTCAAAAACGAGGCAACGAGCGGAAGGTGTTCGGTCCGATTGTCATACCCCTTCGGCTTGTATGGCGGGCGCTGATCGTCTCCCGAAAACGCTTCGCTGATCTTGCCCGGGTCGAACCCGCCAGACTCCTCGGGCTGGCCTGGCTCTGCCAGACTGCCATCGACCCCGCCGCCTCCGGGATGCCGGCCTCCCTCAGCCGCGGGCAGCTCCCCGGTCTCCGGGTCTGCTGCAACTTCTTCGGGATGCCCCACCTCGTTGAGCTCTTTTTCCAGCTCGGCGAACCCTTCTGAAAACAGCGGATCTACGGGCTGCTGGCCCTGCGGCTCCGACGGCGGTTGACCTGTCTGATCCTCATCGTCGACAACTTCCGCTACTTCCTCATCCTGCTCCAGGTCCGGAAACAGTTCCGTCCATGCCCCCGAGCCTGTCGGTTTGCCTTCACTGGGTGGTTCGGCAGTATCCTGTTCTTCCCCCCTCTCATCCGGGTTCTTTTGTTCATCTGCCGGCTCCGCACCGAATTGTGGCGCCGGGTCCCGCTCGCCGATCTCTGACTCCTGGGAGGGGGCGACCTTTCCCAGCGCCACCTCCTGACCCGTTAATTCATCATGTGGAGTGACCTGCGAGGGAATCTTTCGGCGACCCAGCTCTCGCTGCACCTCGGTGGCGTCGCGATAGCTCAATCCCTTCTGCAGAATGACCGTCGTCTCCCCCAGTGCCTCTCGCACCTGTGACTGCTCACGCCCCAGCACCTCCCCGAGCCGCCCGGCGAGCTGCTCGGGGTCCACCTCGGTGCGCGACGCTTTTATCGTCACCGCGTAATGTCCTGCCATTGCATGCTCTCGGTTGAATACGAGCTGGTCTCGCCCCGTCATGATAAATCACAGACCGACCCGAGGCCAGCGCAACGGCTCGGCGTCGCGTTCCGGTTCTCTCGATCCGTTGCATTTCTGGCTCGTGACGAACGCACTTGATTAACTGTCGCCACCGGTGCGACCATCTGCACGCTGATCACGGCGACTCTTTTTTCATCCAGGAGCTTCTCATGTTCCACTCGGCCAACCGCGACGATTGTGACAACCGCATCATTCGCATCACCCTTCTGTGCATCGTCGCTGTATCTGTCGCCTTACTGACAGCCTGTCCCCTGGAATTCGAAGACCTCGAAGAACCGACGATCCTCAACCTGACCATCTCCCCGTCTACCGTCTCCCAGGGCGATATCGGCAGCCAGGATTTCAGCGCCGAGATCAGCACCGCCAACTTCGACGACGAGCTCGACCCCGACCGCGCCCGGGTCTTTATCTCCGAGCAGGGCCAGGAGGGTCGTGAAGCCGTCGCCAGCAGCGTCGAACTCATCGATGACACCATCATCGTACTCGATGACATCGACGGCAACTGGTTCGCCGGCGAGTACTCCGAGCCCGGCGACTACGACATCGGCGCCGAAGTCGCCTCCGGCACCGAATCTGCCCGCGCAATGACGCTGACGGTCGTCACCGTCACCGACTAAGCCCCCCCGACGCTGACCCCGATTTCGACGTCGACACCGAACTCGAACTCGAACTCGACATCGAGACCGAGCTCGACATCGAGACCGAGCTCGACATCGAGACCGAACTCGACATCGAGACCGAACTCGACATCGAGACCGAGACCGAGATCGAGACCGAGACCGAGACCGAGCTCGAGACCGAGACCGAGACCGAGATCGAGACCGAGACCGAGATCGAGACCGAGCTCGAGACCGAGACCGAGACCGAGCTCGAGACCGAGACCGAGCTCGAGACCGGCTTCCCCCCTTGGAACTGCCCCTGTTTGTGACTACATTGGCCACTCAACCGACGTGCTCATCCGTAACCCCTGCGGCGGACACCGACTATGGCCGAACGTCCCATCCCTCGTGAGCCCACCGGCTTCCAGACTGCCATCGAAGAATTGACCGACGGGCTTTCTCAGCTCGTCCGCCAACACTTTGAGCTCGCCCGCACCGAGGTGCGCCGCGAAGCCAGTGAATTTGCCGGATACCTGCAAGGATTGGTCGTCTTTGGTACCGTCGCCCTGATGGGCTACGGCGTGCTGAACCTGGCGATCATTGTCGTCGCCTTCTGGATCGGCGGCGTCGCCGCGATGGCCATCACTGCTGTCGTTCTCGCACTGCTTCAACTGGGTGTGGGGGCCATCGGCGCTCTTCGTATCGTGCGCAACATCCAGAACGAAGAGGTCGGACTGCCCGAAACCACCGAGGAACTCCAGAAGGACAAGCAATGGCTCAAGGAGATTCGCGACAACAACTCGTCCGTCAAACGACTCCCAGAGCAGACGTCGTAGAAACCCGACCCCGTCAACCCGAGGAAATTCGTCGGGAGATCGAACAGTCACGGCGCCAGATCGCCGCCAGCATCGGCCAGCTTCGCACTGAGGTCACCTCTACTGTCGACCGGGCACTCGACTGGCGCGCCCGTGTACGTGATAATCCCTACGCCGCTGTCGGTGTCGCCTTTGCTGTGGGATTTTATTTCGGACTTCGCTAGCCCCCGGCTACTTGACCTCGAAAGCGTTGTGCAGAACCTTTGTGCTGCCATTTCGCAACCCACTCGTTGCTCCCGGAGACATGTCATGAGCGCTTCCGATACCTCTCCCTCCACCGACCAGGACACCGGTGATTCCACTTCCGTCGGACAAGCCTCCCAGGAGGCACGGGAACGGCTCGAACGCCACTACCGCGAGATCGAACAGACCTACGATGACACTCGCGCCCGTCTCGAAGACTTCAATGAGAAGGCCTCCGACTTCATTCGCGAAAACCCGGCGATCTGCATCGCCGGTGCTGTCGCCGCAGGGTACGTCATCGGACGTCTCGCATCCCGGCGCTGGCTGACCTGATCGACCGACTCTCGTTGTTTTTCTCCTCTCCGGAGGTTTGACCATGGCCCAAGATCCCACCGGTCCCGAGCACCAGCAGATTCTCGACGACACCCGGCGCCTCGCCGAGGATGCTCGTCATCTCTACGACACCCTCCAGGAGGAAAACCCCATCGCCGAGTACTATCAGCGCAACCCCTACGCCGTACTCGGCGCTGCCGCCGGACTCGGCTACATCCTCGGCGGCGGGCTGCTGACCCCTTTTACCCGCCGGCTGTTGCGCGTGGGGATGAAAGCTGCCGCCCTGCCTGTGGCCGCTTCCCAGCTCCGTGAACTGGCACAGGGCGGCTCCGGTGATGATATTTCTATTGGACGTCAGCAGCCTTCGGGCGAACGCGAAGACTGAACTCGACTCATCGGCTCACCTCTCCCCAACAAGGAGTACCTGCTATGGACTGGAAAAACCTCATCAACGAAATCAACAAAAACGCCTCCGAAAAGTACGACGAAGGCATGCACGCACTGCTTGACCGCGTGGGCCTGCAGGAGAAACGCTCCACCGCTGAGACGGTGCTGCCCATGATCGGCGTGTTCGGCGCCGGCCTGGCCGTCGGCGCAACCCTGGGGCTTCTGTTCGCTCCCAAACGCGGCGACGCGCTGCGCCACGACCTTCGTCATTCCATCGAAGATCTTCAGCGAAAGGGCAAGATTCGCGCCTCCGAAATGGTCGAGCGCGAGCACGCTACCGACGGTGACGCCCGCGGCGGCGAAACCGAATCTCCCGGCGCCGAGTAATCCCCGGCCACATCTCCAACACACCAAACCCCGGTGGGCTGAACCCACCGGGGTTTTTCTGTCGACCAGAGCACCTCCCGCCGCCGAAAGTCCTCCAACCTGTAATCTTTTCTGAGCTTTTCCTCTGCGCACTCTGCGTCTCTGCGGTTCCAGCCCTCTGCGTGCACCGCGGTTACAATGCCGACTGCGGCACGTAGAGCACATCCCCGGGTAGCAGCATCACGTTCTGCTGGCGGCCCTCCAGAATATCCTGCATCGGTATTGAAATCTGGATCTCACGCCCGTCGACCACCCGGGTTAGTTTGGTGTCATTGGTGTTGGCTCGCTCTGAGGAACCTCCTGCCAGCGCCAACGCCTCGATCACGGTGATCTCAGATCGATACGGAAATCCTCCGGGACTCTCCACTTCACCGAACACAAAGATCTGGTTCGAGTTATACTCGATGACATTGCACGACACGCTCGGCGAGCGCAGAATCCCGTCGCGCAGCCCCTCGGTGACGTACTCCTCAAGATCGGTGCACGTCATCCCTGCAACGTTGATACGACCGATATGGGGATAGTTGATGGTGCCACTGGAGTCGACGGTAAACTCACCGCTGAGCGAGTCTTCCTGATAGACCCGCAGGCTGAACTTATCGCCCACACCAAGCTGGCCGGTCGGCGGCATCTGCCCTTCAGACGTCTGTTGCTCGACCAGAGCCTGGTAGCCCGGATCCACCTCGCCGGTGCCGCATCCTGCGGTCACCACGATGATCAGGGCGATTCCCCCTATGCTGGCAATGACTCGTTGAACCATGAAATCCGTCGGCTGTTGGAGACGATCCCCCCTAGTACGTCAACGTCGTGCTCAACAGCAGGTGGTGCCGGTTATAATCCCGCAGCAGTTGTTCATCGGCGATGTCGGGACCGGCCACTTCGATGGCATCGTCCGTGAAATTGGCCCGGAACCGATACCGAGCTCCCACGGTCCATCCATCGCGAAGTTCGTAATCCGTCGACGCCGAGACGTTAAACAACAGATCCGATGCGTCCTCGGGCAGCATGTACTCGCCGAGTTCGGTCTCCACCTGATCGATCTCCAGGTCGGAGTAGTTGCGGATCTCGCCGCTGGCCTCCAGGTCAAATCGCAGGCGGTTCTCAACGAAGCCCTGCTCATAGCCTGCCAGGATCCGATGACGCGTATAGAAGTTGCCCAGCCGGGAGTCTGAAAAGTCCCAGTCGTACCCGGCCCGCAACCGATTATCGAATGCCAGGTTACCGAACTGATAGCTCGCCTCCGCCCTGGCCAGCGCATTCTGGTGATCCGGGCCAACCTCGTAGTTCGCCCAGCCGTAGCCGCCGCGAAGCCCGACGCTGATCCGCTCTGTAATCAGACCCTCCAGCCCACCGAGCAGACGCACCGGATTGCTGTTGGCGTTGCGCATCTGACCGTCTGCGCTAATTGCGGGACCGCCGTGCTCGCCGTGATGATATCGAATCCGACGGTGATCCGCTTCCGCCACCAGCGCCGTCTTCGGCAAAAACGCCCAGTGGCCGTGCCATCCGAACTGGTGTGCATCGCGGTTGAGCCGTGACAACCGCTCGCTGTAGCGGTGAAGCGCAAAATCGTAGCTCACATACGTCTCCAGCACCCGACCGCCGGGATGCAACCCGGCCATAATCCCGGCCTGGTTGTAGATCCGGTTGATGGACTGGATCGATGGGTAGTTCGGCGTCTCGTGGGTACGCGTGAACTCTTCGCTGAACCGAAGACTGAACGCACCCTCCGCGTTCCATGTTGCTGTGGCATCCAGGTCCGCCGACAGACCACTCTGCGCACGCACCCGGTCGTCATCGCTGAACAAATGGCGCCACCGTACTGCGGCGTTGCCGTCCAGGTCCCAGTCCCCACCCTCCTCGGTCTCGATACTCAGACGCGGCTCCAGAACCCCTTCCGGCGCCTGGTACATCCGATCCTGATCGGAGGGGGAGGAATAAAACAGGTTGGAATCAAACCCCGCCGACAGAGATACGCCGGGATGAAGGACAAACGGGCCTCCCCGTACGCCTTCCCCCCACTCTGCCGACGCCGTCGCCGCCACCAGCATCACGACTGCAGTCACACAGATGCCGACTGCAGTCTTCTGAATCCTCCTGATCGTCATCACTACTCTCTTTTAGGGTCTGGTACGTCTTCCCATCGCCGAATCCGGCGCACAACCGTGTGGCCGTCGGTCAACCCATCTCACATTTCATCAGAAGTAAGGCGTTTTCTTCGGGAGACGATCCAGCGCCTCATCATCCATAAATTCTTCGGCCGGCTCCCCAATCTCAGGGTCAATCGTCACTTCCAGCACGGCATCTTCTGCATAGCGCAACTCTTCGCCGGCGCACACCCGCGCCTGTTCACCCAGCGCAGTGACCCGCTGGGCGGCGATACTGATCAGCGTGTAGTGGTGGCGCGCTGCCTCCACGTCATTGCCGTTGACGCTGTCGCCGAGACTTTCATAACTCTGCTCGCCTACATTCACAAAGCCCTTAATGGAGGCGAGGTTTTCGTTGATGCAGTTAATCTTAAGAATATCCCGGTCATCCTGCCGGGCCTGCTCCAACAGTTCCGTGGTCCCCTCCAGGGTCACGCGCATCGCCCCCAGCTTCTGTTCTCCGCGCTGGACCATCTCGTCGGGGGTCAGCTCTTCGATATCTTCGTCCAGGATCCCATTGCCGTTGTCATCGTCGAACTCCGCGAGCATCCGGTCGGCGTCGACATCATCGCCTCCCGGCTGATCCTGGGCCAGCGTCACCGCCGAAGCGAAGAGTATCAGCAGAGCTGCTGCCACCGCCACTGCTTTGAGTCTGGTGTTCATCACTGCCATCCTTTGCTTCGCGCCTGTGAGCTGATGACCGTCTGCGTCGATCCTGCTCGTCGTTGGATTCTCCTATTCGTCAGTCTCGCGCCCGGCGCGCCCCCTTTCGCTTTCAGGTCTGACTACGCCAGTGCGTCACCAACAAAACATAGGTACTTCTCGTTGCCCCCTCAAGAATTGAGTCTATCATGGCCTATTTCCACCCCGAAATTCAACCACCCGGGGAGAAATGATAGGGAATGGTGATCCGCGCGTCCCCGTCCTCCGGTGGCGGCAACCGCCCGGTTCGCCCCGTCTCCAACTCCCGGGCGATGCAATTGCCCACCGACTGGCCCCCATCGACTTCGTCAGTCGCCACCTCGGCGCTGGAGATTTCGCCCCGGCCGCCGCGCTCGCTGACGGTGATCATGATCCGCACCGTGCCCCGGGCTTCCGGGTTCTGGCGTAGGTGATCCTGGTAGCAGGCTTCCACGTTGTTGCGAAGCCGGTTCAACGCCTGCATCAACCGATCGGTGTCCAGATCCCCGGTATCATCGGGAGCTTCGGCCTGCATCTCCGGTTCTACAACGTCCACTTCTTCTTCCCGCGCGCCTTCACCGGTGTCTACCTCTGCGCCCTCGCCGATCTCGTCCATCTCCTCGGCTTCCGCCAGGCCCTCTCCGTCGGCGTCGGGGCTGCCGCCCCCGCCAATCCGGTCCACATCCACCCCTTCGTCGGTGCGGACCTCGCTGCCGTCGAACATATCGGCGGTGTCAATTTCGGACGCCCGGCCCGCAAACTCGTCGAGCGCCCCTTCTTCGTCGCCGTCGGCCGTAAGGGTGTCGAGCACCGTCGCCTCCTGGACGCGCTCCTCGACGTCCATGCGCTCATCCTGCAGTTCTTCGGCCATCTCTTCGGGCGTCAACTCGTCTTCCGGTTCCTCTTCTTCTTCCTCAAAAAACTCCTCTTCGCCCTTATCCTGTTGCGGTTCAGTCTCCTCTTCGCCGTCGTCCTCTTCTTCCTCGATCTCCGGTGGATCGTCGGCGGCCAACTCGGCGAATCGTTCCTGCATCTGGGCGTGGTGGTCATCGGGCACCGGCCAGTCCTGCATCTCCAGATACACCACGAACCCCACCTGAATCAGCGCCGAAATCAACACCAGCACTGCCAGCGGGCTGTCGATGCCGGCGGACAGTCCACCGCGCATTGACGCCGGCAGCGCCGGGCGCGCCTGTTTCGGCGGCGGGGTCACAAACTGGAACAGCACGGTCGCTTCGCCGACGGTGACCCGTCCCCGCATCGAAGGGGTCAACTTCAACTGATAGAGCTTCCCCTTCTTCTTGGCGACCCCCTTGCTGACCAGGTCTTTCAGTGTCTCCACGCGTCCACCGCGTGAGACGCGACCATCCATCTTGTCGGTGAACTGAAGAAGGTAGGCGCCGCTATCCCACTTAAAGACGGGAAAGCTCGTCGGCAGATCGGAGGCCGGAACCACCAGGGTGTTCTTCTTGTAGTCACGCCCGACTGTGACGGTCTGGGGCTTGCGAAACAATCGCTCTTCCAGAATCTTCTGATTCTGGATCAGCCCCACCCTTAAAATCTTTCGCCCGGGCTTTTTTGCCATGGTGCTATTCCTCGTAAGCCTGACAGCTCGGGGTACATTGCAGACCCCGTTTGACGCCACCACCTGATCGACCTGCCTTTCGTTCCGCCGGATGTCCCCCGCTGCATCATCTCAACTGAACTCTGGAGGCCACCCCGGGCTCTGCGGCCCGAAACCGCTCCGTCATCAAAAGGCCCGAGATTCTTCAACGACCATGTTAGCTCTCTACGCCGGCCGGTTCAAAACCACCGAAGGTCTCCCGGGTGCCCATGATTACGGCGAAACGGAACTGCGACAGCTCCGCTTCCGTCGCCGTGTACAGCACTTCCAAGATCAGCCGGTGTCGCGTCGACTGATCGGCGATCACCGTCGCCTCCGGCTCGAAATCATCGCCGGTCAACTCCGCCTGCTCTCGCTCGTCAGACACGGCGTCGCTGACCGAATCCAGAAGCGGATCGATCAGCATCTCTCCGTCACCCGAGAAATGACTCGGGTCGACTTCCCCTTCCTGCAGCTCGATCACGGTGCTGTCGTTGACCAGAATCGACGACCGGTGGATCGCAATCGTGAGCGTATCTGCCGGCTCCAACTCCGAGGCACTGGATGGCACCTTCAGGTCGTCATCCTGTACCCGCAACGGGTCTTCCCCGTAACTGTCGAGCAAGAACACCAGGATGATGACCATGATGTCCATCAGCGAGTTGATGTTCACCGAGTTATCCTCGTCCTCGCCCCGGCCCGCGGATCGTTTCTGGCGCTGCGCTTCGCGCTCGCGCTGCTGTTTGATCCACTCTTCTTCTTCTTTGCTGAAACCGCCTATGTTCGCCATCGGTTTTTACCCGTCTGCTGCAGGGACTGTCATCACCAAACGTTGATTGAAGCCACCGTCGTTACTGTCCGACGGCAAACGCCGGATCGGGAAACAGGTTCTCATAGATCTGCTCGCCCTCGTCGTCGGTGTCCTCGGCGTAGGACGCTCTCCAGAATGCTTCATCTTCGTCAAACGAATCCTCTTCGAGCCGATGCCGGGCCACGTCCATGGTGCGTACCGACAGTGCAAATGGCATGTCCGGATCCGCTAGCAGTCGAAACGTCGTCTCTTCCGGGAAGTCCTCTTTGAACCCCACGAGCATGTTGTACAACTCTCGGAAGTCGTAGGCCTGAAGCCCCTGTTCGAGAAGATCTTCACCCTCTGAGGAACTTCCAGTCAGAAGTTGCTCGCGGGCGTCGGAGAACTTCTGATCCACATCGACATCCTGATCCTTCAGACAGATCGTGGGCCCCTGGGTGGGACACCCCTCGATCGGTTCGATCTGAGAACCCACGGCGGTGACGATGAACCCTTCGGTCGACAACGCGATCGACAGATCCAGCTCCTCTTCGGTCTCCTCGTCTTCCGTGGCCTCTCCACCAAGCGGCATCGTCACGTTGATCACCGCGATTTCGATGAAGACAACCGACAGAAGGAGCATCGGAATCAGGATGATCACCAGGTTCATAAACGGAGCCAGGTCCGGCTCCTCCGGGTGATCGATGTCGTTATCCATCTCTTTGCGAGCCATCTGGCCTCCTTAGCAAGTCACTCTCGCGGGTTCGCTACCCTTCTTTCGCGCCCGCCGGCCGCCGCAGTTCGCGGCTGCCACAACTGCTCGCAGTCAGGCGCTTAAGAATCCGGCTCGACTGTCATCCCTTCTGCTCGCCGCACCGCCGGCGGTGCAGACTCACCGAATGGGTGTGTCTGCACCGCCGCGATGGCGGCGATGGGACGATCAGTCGACGGGGCCACCTTTGCCGCGGGTGACCAGCAGGTTTTCGAGCTTGACGCTGTACATGTCGATCTCGTTGAGGATCTTTTTGGTGATCCCGCCCAAAATCAGGTGTGCAATCAGCGTCGGAATCGCCACGATAAGCCCGAATGCCGTGGTGTTCATCGCCATCATGATACCACGCGACAGCATCCGCTGCCGGTTTTCGGGGGTGGCCTGTTCCAGCGCTCCGAACGCCTCGATCAGACCCATAATCGTACCCAGCAGACCGGCCAGCGTCGCGATGTTCGCGATCGTCTGCAATGCCGGGGTCCGCTTCTGGATTTCGGGCACGATCTCCAGGGTCGCCTCTTCGATGGCGTTCTGGATCTCGATCTCGCCCTTATTCGCACGGGTCAGCCCGGCCTTGATGACCTGGGGCAGTGCGCGCGAAGGAGCGGCGTTGCACAACTTGATGGCCCGGTCGACGTTGTCCGCCATCACCAGCTTCTGGATCTGGGCCATGAACGCCTGTGCGTTCATATTGTACTTGAAAAACAGGAAGAAAAATCGCTCCAGCGCTACACCGAGCGACACGACACTGATGGCGAGGATGATGTACATCCAAATTCCACCATCGCGGAAGGCTTCAGCGATTGCAGCCATATCCGTTTACCTCCGTAACTTGTTTTGGTTGGATTCGTTCGATTGTGTTGCTTGTCCGGCAATCTGCTGGTTGGTCGGGGCTCACTACGTCGTCCCGAGTGAGAATGGGCACAATAAACGGCGCTTCGACTCGATGCCTTCGGCACCGGCTTCGTTCAGCCGCCCGGGCCCGTTGAGAGATGAATTTATAGCACAAAGGATCTGCACCGGCAAAGGATGTTTGCCATCGCTGCCGATCCGATCGTCTCAGCGGCTTTTCGCTGTAAAATGTCGTTGCAATCGCCATCAGAACGGGTCCTTATCGACGGACTCCATCAGCTCCGGCATAAAGCTCGGTTTCTCGTCCATCTCCTGGTACTGCAGACGGTCGCGCTGCACGAAAAACTGCGCGACACGCCGCGGGACTTCGGACTCAATTTCGATGACATCAAGCTCGATGGCGCGCTGATCTTCCACATCGGCGCTGGCGGTGGGCACCACCCCCAACGTCACCACCATCGCCCCGATCATCGCCACCGCCACTGCACCGGCGAACCGGCCGGGCACCGCGGCTCTTCTATTTTGCGCTGACTTATTCATCGTCGGACTCTTCGTCGTCGAAATCCTCTTCGCCTTCTTCTTCCAGCTCCTCGGCCGCGCTGTCATCGCCCTGTCGCTGCGCTTCGCGAAGCGCCTCCAGACGATCTTCCTCGTCCTCGATCGCCGAGGAGGCCTGAC
>SKMT01000012.1 GCA_007120915.1 Myxococcales bacterium
GACATCGAGCCCGAGAACGACATCGAGCCCGAGAACGACATCGAGCCCGAGAACGACATCGAGCCCGAGAACGACATCGAGCCCGAGATCGACATCGAGCCCGAGCCCGACATCGAGCCCGAGCCCGATATCAAACCCGAGCCCGGCTTCACTCTGGTGGTGGGTATCTGTTGAGCTTGCGCTGCAGGGTACGTCTGTGGATGTCGAGCCGGCGGGCGGCCTCGGAGATGTTGCCGCCGCAGTCGGCGAGCACGCGCTGGATGTGCTCCCACTCCGCGCGGGCGAGCGAGGGGGCGTCGTAGTCGTGTTCGGCCCCGGACATGGGGGGTTGTTCGCCGCGGGAGAAAGCGGCGATGATGTCGTCGGCGTCCGCCGGTTTTTGCAGGTAGTTGATGGCGCCGAGTTTGACGGCGTCGATGGCGGTGGCGATCGAGCCGTAGCCGGTCAAGACCACGATCTGGGTCTGCTCGTCGATGTCTTTGAGGTCGCGTACCACTTCGAGCCCGCTTTTGCCGGGCATACGCAGGTCGACGACGGCCCATTCGGGGCTTTCGAGCTGGGCGCTTTCGACGGCCTGTTCGTAGTTTTCGGCCTTGCGCACGTCGTAGCCGCGGTCGGTGAAGGCGCGGGCGAGGCGGTCGCGGAAGATTTCGTTGTCGTCGACGATCAGCAGCGAACGGGGTTGGACGTCATCAGTCATGGGATACCTCGGGGGCTGCGGTGACGAGTTCCGGGGTTGAGTCGGGGGCGAGCGGAGATTCTGCGGGGGGCACGTGGGGCAGTCGAACCACGGCGGTGGTGCCTTCGTGGGGGGCGGAGTCGAAGATGATGGTGCCGTCGAGCTTTTCGACGACCGTACGGGCGAGAAAGACGCCCAGGCCCATGCCATCGCCGGCCTCTTTGGTGGTGAAGAAGGGCTCGTCGACGCGGTCGAGCACCTCCGGGATCATACCATGGCCGTCGTCGACGACGCGGATCACCAGGTCGCCGTTGTCCTCCAGCGCGGTCAGGCGTACGTGCTGGTCGTCGTCGCTGGCTTCGAGCGCATTGTTGACCAGCCCGCGCAACGCCTGACCCACCGCCGAGGGAGGAACGGTCAGCGCGGTGGTGCGCTCGGTCTCGATGGTTACGTCGACGCGGTCGCGGTCGCGGCAGCCGTCGAGGATGTGCTCGATCAACTCTGCGACGGAGACGGGGCGGGCGAACTCGCCCATCGACTCGCCGGCTTCGGCCGACATCTGGCGCAGGATATCGCGGCATCGCTCCACCTGATCGCGGATCAGGGCCGCATCTTCGGCGTAGCGGTCGGGGATGTCTTCGTCGTCCAGCGCACGTTGCAGCTCATTGGACACCAGGGCAATCGTGGACAGCGGAGTGGAAAATTCGTGAGCCGCCCCGGCGGCAAGTGTCGCCAGGCTGGCCAGCTTCTCGTTCTTCATCTGCGCATCACGCATTTGCATCAGTTCTTCGTCCCGTTCGCCCAGCGCTTTCTGAATCATGTTGATGAAAAACGCAATCACCGCCGCGGAGACCACGAAGGCCACCCAGCTTCCCTGAACCTCCAGGGTGTTCAGATCGGGGGGGGCGGCCCAGGGCAGGTAGTCGGCGGTGCCCGGAAAGAAGTGAATCCCGATGTATGCAACGGCGCTCACGAAGGCCACCGCCCAGGTATACAGGGGGCTGAGCACCAGCGCCGCCAGCGCAACGTGGATGATGTACAGCAGGCTAAACGGGTTGGCCGCCCCACCGGTAAAGAACAGCAGCGCGGTCAAAAATACGATGTCGGCGATCAGCACCAGCGCACCCATCGCCTCGTGATGGGGCCGTTCGGTGCCGCGGGCCCAGGCAATCAGCCCCACGTTCGACAGCACTTCCAGCAGCAGGATCAGCGCCAGAATCGCAAAGGGGAGCTGAAGCCCCAGAAATGCCCAGGAGGCGATGATCACTGCTGTCTGACCGACGAAGGCGACCCAGCGCAGCCGGATTAACCACGCGAAATTGAGCCGATGCACCTCCGGGGCGGCGCGAAGTCGGTGGAAGCCGGTGTCGAGCAGCCGGCGTTCGTCGGTGGAGCTGGCAGCGGTGTGGGACATCGACGAGGGGAGCGAAAAGGAGGCATCAACGAAAAGGCGCCGGGGCCGGATGGCAAAGTGGTGACAGGGCGAAAACATTCCCGGCGGCGGATCAATGTACATCGTGCAGGCCCTGTGGCAAAATGATGCCGCTTCGCCTGCGTGGTGTGGGCGTGGCCAGACAGTGTTGTGACCAATGCAATCCAGATTCGCGGGCTGCCCACCGGGCGGACCCATCATATTTATGCAATCAAACGCTAAACAAGTGGTAACGCGTAGGATGTCGCTGACCGTAATCAGCGGTCCTGACGAGGGTAAGACCGCTAATTTCAATCAGGGAAACGTCTCCCTGGGGCGAGATCCTCGCAATGACTTCGTGCTCAGCGACGGTTTCGTCTCCGGCCGTCATGCCGAGCTGGTGCTCAACAACGGGAAGGTGTGGTTTCGAGATCTGAAGAGCCGCCACGGCTCCACGGTCGTGATGGGAAATGTCTCCCGGAAGCTCCAGAATGACGAACGTGCGGCGAGCATCGAGATCAAGAATGGCGCAGAAATCCAGGTCGGCTCCACGCTGTTGCGGGTGAGTATTTCATCGGCGGAGTCGACCACGTCGCAACCCCGGGGCCGACCCGGTGGTGTGCAGCGCCCCGAGCGCACCCGTATGAACCTGGGGGACGCCGACAGCGAACACGTCATCAGCACCTCCCGGCTCGAAGTCCCGCAACTGAACGAGCAGCTCGAAAGCGCGGACAACCGGCTCGCGGTGCTGTTTCAGCTCGCCGGTGAGCTCAACGGACTGACCGCGCTCGACGAGATTCTGGACCTGATTGTGGAGACGACGTTCGATGCCTTTCCGGCGACGAACTTCTTTGCTGTCACCCTCGGGTCGGACCCGGAGAAGTTGAGCACACAGCAGCCATTTCTGGCCCGCACCCGCGGGGAGGTGCCGGGCGATGACGACGAGCCGATTCTGTCGTCCAGCCTGCTGCGCAGGGTCGCCAAGACGCGCGAGAGTGTGCTGTTTACCCGAGATTCGATCGGCGCCGAGGTCTCCCAGAGCATTCTCGACGCCCAGATCACCGCCTGTATGGCCGCTCCGCTGGTGGGCCAGAAGTCACTGCTGGGGGTGATGCAGGTCGACACCCGGGGGCGCGGATCGCTGTTTGGCAGCGAAGATCTGGAGCTGTTCAATATCCTGGCGTCCAATGCCGCCTTTGCCATCGAGCGCGCCCGGCTGACCGAAGACATCATGGAGATGTTCGAGGGCTTCGTCGCCGCCAGCGTCAACGCCATCGAGGCTCGTGATCCCGTCACCGCCGGTCACTCCGAGCGGGTCGCCGATTACACCGTGGAGCTCGCCGAAGTGGTCAATGACGTGGAGACCGGCCGGCTTCGTGACATCTATCTGGACGAAGAAGAACTGCGGGAGCTGCGCTATGCCGCGCTTTTGCATGACTTCGGCAAAATCGCCGTCGGTGAGGATGTCATCCAGAAGGGCACGCGGCTTCCCCAGGGGCGCATGGAGTTGATCCGACAGCGCTTCGAGACGGTCAAGGAGCTGCAATACCGTCGGCGGTTGTACCGGCACGTCCGCTCGCTGGAAGCCGACGGGGTCGCCCCCGGTGGCTCAGCCAGTGATGGCACCGATCTGGAGCGGCTCGAACAGCAGCATCGACAGTATTGTCAGCAATTCGACGAACTGTTGGAGTTCATCGAACAGGTCGCCACCAAAGGGTATCTTGAGGACGAGGACATCGAACGGGTCAAGTCGATCGGCGAGCAGACGTTCATCGGCCCCGATGGCAACGAACATTCGTTGTTGACCCCCTCGGAGGTCGAAAACCTGTGCATCCGAAAGGGGACGCTCAACGAGGAGGAGTGGGCGGAGATGAGAAGTCACGCCGCGTTGAGTGAATCCTATCTGGACCAGATCCCCTGGAGCGATGAGCTGTCACAGGTGCCCTGTATTGCCGGAGCGCACCACGAAAAGCTCGACGGCAGTGGCTATCCGAAGGGAATCGCCGGGGATGAACTGATGCCCCAGGTTCGGATGCTGACGATCTCTGATATTTTTGACGCTCTTACCGCCAGCGACCGGCCCTACCGCAAGGCCGCCACCATCGAACGGGCGGTGGAGATTCTGAACCTGGAATCGGAGGACAACAAGCTCGACGCCGACCTGGTGGGTGTGTTCGATCAACTGGTCATCCCACGCATCAAGGACATTGTGCCCGATCCGAGCCGGTGACAAAGCACAATGTCAGAATTGACAGGATTCCGGCACTGATTTGTCGCGCTCTTCGACCATGTATCCGATGGTACGAAGCACGTCGTTGCAGGTCTGAGGATCCCGGGTGTCTTCGGCAAGTCCGGCACAGGCACCGCCGACGCCGTCCAACTGCTCGATCTCCTCGCAGCAGTCGAGCATCTGCTGGCATTCGGCGGCGCGACAACCGATGAGGCTGAAGCACAGGAGCAGCGCGGCGATTGCGGGGAACAAAACGAGGTAGCGCATGATGTTTTACTCAAAAGGAGCGTGAGCGGGTTGGTCGAGATTACACCTACCGGCAGGGCGCCGGAAGGTCAAAGCCTGGTTCGCCGGTGGCGGCGAGCCGGATGAAGCGATGGAGACCCACAGTTGACTGAGACGACACAGAGCCCGGAGGTCATCGGCCGCTACGAGCTGTTGACCCGGCTTGCCACCGGCGGGATGGCGGAGCTGTTTCTGGCCCGAGAGCGGGGGCTTGCGGGGCTGGAGCGGCTGGTTGTCGTCAAGCGGATTCTACCACACCTGGCCGATCAGCCGTCGTTTGTGGAGATGTTTCTTCGCGAGGCGCGTATTGTCGCCCGGCTGTCGCACCCGAACGTCGTCCAGATCTATGAGCTGGGCCAACAGCAAGATTCCTATCACATCGCCATGGAGTACATCCACGGGTCGACGGTGCGGGAGCTTCTGGTGCTGGCTCAGAAGCAAGATCGGAGTATGCCCCCGGAGGTGGTCGTCTCCATCGCCGAACAGGCATGTCGAGGGCTGCACGCGGCCCATGAGCTCAAAGACCTGGATGGAAAACCGCTGGGGTTGGTCCACCGCGACATCTCTCCACACAACCTGATGTGCGCGACCGACGGTCACGTCAAACTGCTCGACTTCGGGGTGGCCAAGTCGACCTCGGCGAGTGTTGAGGCGACATACTCGGGGAATCTGAAGGGAAAGTTTGCCTATCTGTCCCCGGAACAATGCCGCCACGAGTCGCTGGACCGTCGCTCCGACGTGTTCGCGATGGGCATCGTTCTGTGGGAGATGCTGACGATGCGCCGGTTGTTTAAGCGCAAGACTGAATTGCAGATGATGCAGGCGATCATCGGCGGGGAAGTCCCGCCGCCATCGAAGTATTGCGAAGATATACCCCAGCGGCTCGAGCAGGTGGTCTTCGACGCACTGGAAGTAGAGCGCGATGACCGGTTCGAGTCCGCCGAGCAGATGCGCCTGGCGCTGGTCGATGCCGCCGACGAAGCGGGGCTGGACGTGGGGGAGGACCAGGTCGCACAGTTTCTGTCCGATGTCGCCGGTGATCGACTCGCCGAACGTCAGGCCACCGTCGAAAGTGCCTGCGAGCGGGAGCTGACCGTCTCTGAGCGACGCCGGCTGTTGCACATGACGGGCACCAACTCCCGCACCGACGCCCCCGCTGCAGGTACTGGTTCCGAATCAACTCGTCAGGCCGACGCCGAGAAGCTCGAACAGTTGGTTCAGGAAGATCGCCAACGCTTGATGGCCGGCGATTCCGGCGGGGCGACCACCGTCGAGCGTCCAGGAGCCTCCGCCACCCACGAGGGGACACACCCGGGGGACGAACTCGTCGAAGAGGGCAACCGGCTGCGGCGGATCGGGATGATGAGCGCTGTGGCAGTGGTGACGATGCTGCTTGGAGCGGCGCTGGTGTTTGCGGTCGCCGACGATGAAGACGAGCCGGAGCAACCGGATACGAGCGCCCAGGCGGACCAGCCCACCGAACAAACCGAGCAACAGGACGACGAACAAGAGGAGCCCGCCGAGGCACAGCTTTCGATCCTCGACGAGGAGATCGAGGTCTCCGGTGAGCCCGTACAACTGGGGTGGCCGCCCATCGTAGATGTGGAGGTGATGGAGCAGGAGATCGAGCCGCTTCATCGGTATCTGGAACAGGAGATCGGGCGGCCCTTCCCGCTGTCCATTCCCGAAAGTTACGGGGAGCTTTCGCGTCAGCTTCGCCACGGCGAGATCGACGCCGCGCTGCTGACACCGAATCTGTACGTGCTGACCACCAATCTCGACGAGGATATCGAGTCGTTGGTGATGCGGGAGTTCGACGGACAGTTGTCGACGGATGGATATCTACTGGTGGAGCGGGGCGGGGAGTACCAGAACCTCGAAGATCTGGAGGGCCGCACCTTCTGTTTCGTCCACCAGGGCTCGACGTCGGGATATCTGTTGCCGCGCTATTACATTCGGCGCCAGGGCCATGATCCCGAGGAGTTTATCGGTGACATCCAGTGGAGCGGCGACCACTTCCAGGCACTGCGGGATCTGACCGACGGAAAATGCCAGGCCGCAGCGGTGTATTCGGGCGCCTATCTGTCGGCCGAAGACTACGACATCCCCACCTCGGGGCTGCGGATGATGGGCACCACGGGAACCCTGCCTCAGGACGTCATCGCCGTGGGCGAGCACACCGACGATGAACTGCGAGAAAAGCTGGCCGAAGTGCTCGAAGAGTTTGACCCGAAAGAAGAATTCGGCCTCGAAAGGCTGGGAGCGAACCAGCGGGTCACCGGGTTTGTGTACCGAGACGACAGCGATTTCGATACGCTGCGCCGGATCGTCGACGAGGAAGGGTTGGAGCTCGACGATCTGTGAACCGGATCATGCCCGCAGAAGGTGTACCGGCAGTGGGTCACCGGCAGAGAGCTCGCCGCGGCCCTGTTCGACAATCCCCAGGGCATTGCAGTTAGCGAAAAGCGCCGGGTTCCCGGAGCTCTGGTGGGGGAAGGCATGAAACCTCGGTCCCTGATCACTGTGGGTGAGCTGGCCCGCCAGGTAGGCGCGTCGGCCGCGTGAGCCACGAGCTGACCCGGTCAGTGTAGCCTCCACCGTCGGGAGTGTGGCCTCGTCGGGGGCGATGCCCTGGGCGGTGCCAACAGCGGGACGTACGAACAACTGGAAGCCCACGAAGGCTGCCCCCGGATTGCCCGGAAGCCCGATCAGCGGCACCGTCCCTGCGGAGGTGTCGGCGCTGCCAAATGCCAGGGGCTTGCCCGGCTTCATCCGAACCTTCCAGAAGGTCATTCCTCCGGTCAGCTCGTCGACCACGTCACGCACGTGGTCGTGAGCGCCGACGGAGACGCCGCCGGTGGAGACGACCAGATCGCAGTCATTGACGGCGCGCCGGTACGTCTCTTCGACGACATCGCGCCGGTCTGCAGCGATGGGGAAGACCACTGGCACACCACCGTGTTCGGCAACCAGTGCTTCGAGCATGTAGGCGTTGCTGTTGATGATCTGGCCGGGCCCCGGTGTGTCCCCAAGCTCCACCAGTTCGTCGCCGGTGCTGATGATGGCGACGGTGGGCCGGCGGTATACCGAGACCACCGAGCGTCCGAAACTGACCAGCATGCCGATTTCAGCACCGCCGATACGTTGGCCGGCATCCAGCGCCGGTTCGCCAGCGGCCAGGTAGGTGGCCTTGCGACGGATGTTGGCTCCCTTTGCGCGCCCTGGCTGCTCGTTGACCACGACGGTCTGTTCCCGGTCCTCACACAGCTCACTTCTGACCACTGTATCCGCACCGTCCGGCAGCTTGGCGCCGGTAGAGATGCGGAACGCCTCGCCGTCGCCGACGGTGGCATCGGAGGGGGCACCGGCGGCGGATTCACCGGTGATATCGAGAGTGGTCGGCACGGTCTCAATGTCGCTGAACCGAAGGGCGAACCCGTCCATCGCCGAGTTGTCGAACCTCGGCGAATCCTCGGGAGCATCCACAGCGGCGGCGAGTACCCGGCGGCGGGCATCGGCGAGCTGGACGCGCTCGGCGCCGGTGGTCGGGATGTGGTCTACAATGTGATCCAGGGCGTCTTCGACGGAGATGAATCGGCTCATCATTCCTCTTCGTCGTCCAGGGAGGTGACCTGCGGGGGAGGTTCATCCCAGTTCGGGTTCGAGCAGGGATGTTCCTGCAGCTCGGAGGAGTCGGGAGATTCGGTCTGCTGCTCGGTGGGCACAGCGTCGTCGACGGCGCCGTTTCCGGGACAGCCGGTCGACAGCACGACGGCCAAAAGCAGTGCAGCCGCCGCGATGGCTGTGCGGGCTCGATATGCGAGAAGTGACATGGTCATCAGTCGTCGTTGTCGTTATCGCCGTTGTCGTCTTCCGGCTCGAGCTGACAGTCCTCGTCGTCTCGCTCGTCGATGTGGAACAACGGGTGGTAGCAGTAGTCGCCTGAGACGTCGTCGCCGAAGTCGTAGCGGTACTCTGTGAGGAAGTGGGCCGGGTCAAGTAGCCAGACACCGGGGGTGAGCTGATTGCCGCCGCGCCAGCGGTACGGCAGGGTGCCGTAGGCGGTGCTATCTTCAGCGCAGAGCGAACTGGACATAAGAACGGGGTCGTCACCGGGGCCGACGGGGCGATCCGAGCCCGGGTCGTAGGTGTAGCCGGGGGAGGTGAAGAGCCCGCAGGAGTAGTCGCCGCGGCGCTTCCAGAAGGGATCGTAGAACGGGGTGAGTTCGTAGCTCATTTCGAGCTGTCCATCCTCTTCTTCGGCGTCGCTGTAGGTGTCGGCGCTGTCACCGGGATAAATTACCACGCCGTCACTGCCGGTGAACTGCTCATCACTACCGGTGCAGGGGTTGTACCAGAACGAGGCGGATTCGCGGCTGTACCAGTAGCAGGGAGCGTGCTCCCCGCTGGGGATGTACAGCGCGAACCGACGGTCGTCTTCGAGCTCGGAGGCATCGAAGACCAGCGGGTTTTCATTCTCCGGTAGCGCTTCAACGGGGGAGTCGTCCGGTTTGTAGCTGAGCCGGCGGTCGTCGCTGGAGGACTCGCCGCCGTCGACGCCGTCGACGAACACTACGTCGCCGCTGGCGCGGTCCACAACAACGACGATTCCCAGAAAATCGTGTTCATACGTGCCGGACTCGAAGGGGTCGCCGTAAAAACGGCCCGGGTAGTACAGAAGATACTGCAAATAGTGATGAGTGGAGGTCGATTTGACCGAGTAGTACAGGTGCGCCGGTACGTCGGTGCTGGAGGAGTCGGCGTTCGACAGGTTGTCCTCGGCGTCCAGGTTGCCGTCGAAATCGACGACGGTGGGAATGTCGAGATGCACGTCCGGCTCTTCGGTGCCATGGGTGCTCTGGTAGACCACCGGGGCGTATTGCTCAGCGAGTTCGGCCTCGTCTTCATCGGGTTCCCACACAGTGATAAACGCCGAATCAACCTCCTCGCCAGGGAGCAACCCGTTGGTGCCGCGAACATCAGAGGTCGTCCGCACCACATAGCGTGACCCTTCGTGGAGATCTTGCTCGGGGGTGAGAACGATCTCGTAGTCGTCCTCGATGTACTCGAACTGAGTGTCGACCTGCTGGTTCGATGGATTGCGAAGCTGTACCGAACTGTCCGTCAGATAGGTCTCGGAGATCGCCTGGTCGTAGGTGACTCGAATTTCGGTGTCGACGGCCACACCCGTGGAGTCCTCATCCGGCGAGATGCTGACCACCTCCGGGTTCTGCGGGGGATCGGTCTGATTGGCGTCGTTGTTGGAGTCGTTATTGGTGTCGTTGTTGGTGTCGTTGTTGGAGTCGTTATTTGCGTCGTTGTTGGAGTCGTTATTGGTGTCGTTGTTGGTGTCGTTGTTGGCGTTCTGATCGTTTTCGTCGTCGTTTTGATCAGGGGCCACACAGAGCCCGCCTTCGCAGGATTCACCCAGCGGGCAGTCCGTGTCATCACTACAGGATGCGGAGTCACCACAGCCGGACAACGCCATCGCCACTACCATCACCAGGCTGGCTGCAAACCAACGAAATCGAACGCTCATAACCTCTCCCTGATCCGTGTCAGAACACTACATTCGGTCATTGACCCGCGGAGTTTAACAGAAGGCCCACGGTGTTGCTACACCGTGTAGCTGGTTATTGGTTATTGGTTATTGGTTATTGGTTATCGGTTATTGGTTATTGGTTATTGGTTATTGGTTGTTGGTCGGTGGTTGTTGGTCGGTGGTTGTTGGTCGGTGGTGGGTGGTTGGTGGTCGGTGGTCGGCAATACCTCGTCGTGCGCTTCCAACCACATGAGGTCATCAACCGATAACCAACAACCAATAACCAATAACCAATAACCAACAGACAGGAATGTTGGGGCTGGGACGTACAGTTGTTGTCACACCGGCGAGCGTGGGGTATGCATTCTGCCCGCTGCGCTCGAATCCATTCCGACAGCCTCAGGTGTGTAAGCCGACGGGAACGCATGTCGTACGAACGCTTCATCGCCATACGCCATCTTCGAAGCCGACGGCAGGGGTTTGTCTCCACGATCACAGTGATCGCAATTGTCGGTGTGTTTCTGGGAGTTGCATCTCTGACGAGCGTGCTGGCCGTGACCGGCGGGTTCCAGGAGGCGTTCCAGGAGCGAGTGCTCGGGGTGAACAGCCACATGATTGTGCGCCAGTTCGGCTCCGATTTTCGGGATTATCGCGAGGCCCAGCAGACCATCGAGGAGTTCGAAGAGGTCGTCGCTACCAGCCCCTTCGTGTTCCACGAGATGATCGGCAGCCACGCCGGGCGAACCGCCGGGGTTCTGGTCAAGGGCATCGAGCCTTCGACGGCCGATAAGGTCAGCGATATCCCGGACTACATCGAGGGCGATGTCGATGTGATGGACCTGGAGTACGACCGGTTTCCCGAGGATGGGCGACAGGAGGTTCCCCGGGTGTTGCTGGGGGCTACGCTTGCCGAGCGGCTCGATGTGAAACCGGGCGACACCGTGCAGTTGACCAGCCCCCTGGAGGGGATGGCCACCGGTGGGTTCGAGGCGGCCGACGGCCAGCCCTCTACCCAGCAGTTTAAGGTCACCGGCACCTACCGCAGCGGTTTTCACGACTACGATGACCGGATGGTGCTCACCGACTTCCGGGCGCTCCAGGAGTTCTTCGACCACGGAGACACGGTCACCGGAGTCGATGTGCGTGTGAAGGACGTGTTCGGCGTCCAGGCTCTGACCGAACAACTCCACGAGGTGCTCCCGCCCAGCGACTACCAGATCATGGACTGGCGCCAGATGAACCACAACCTGTTCACCAGCCTCGGGCTGCAGCGGTTGGTGCTGGCGATCCTGTTTTTGTTCATCGTGCTCGTGGCGAGCTTCAACATCGTGTGCACCCTGATCATGATCGTGCTCGAAAAGAACAAAGAGATCGCCATCTTGAAGTCGATGGGGGCGACCAACGGCGAGATCATGAAGACCTTCATGTATCAGGGCAGCATTATCGGGCTGGTGGGTACGGTCAACGGGTTGATCGGTGGGCTGGTGATCTGCCTGTTGATCCGATCGGCGGACTTCGGTCTGGATCCGGAGGTGTACATGATCGACCACCTGCCGGTGCGGATTGTCGCCTGGGAGTTCGGGCTTGTGGCCGGGCTGGCGATGCTGATCTGCATCCTGGCGACGATTGGTCCCTCCTGGTGGGCGTCGAGGCTGAAGCCCGTTGATGGGCTGCGCTACGACTGAGTTCGGGTGGTGGGTGTTCGGTGGTGGGTGTTTGGTGTTCGGTTTCGGTTAGGCGGCAGGGGTGATGCGCATCTGACGCGCAAGTTGGTCGGCGTGATGACGGTGGTGTGCGGCGTCTTCGCTCTTGCCGGTCGCCTCCAGAGCGCGGGCCATCATGTCATGGCCGTGGTACACGTCGTTGGGCACTCCCCGTTCGGTGGCGCGGCGCAGACTGGCGCGCAGATGGTCGATGGCCTGGTCGACGTTGCGGCCGACGTGGCACTGGGCGAGAGCCCGCAGGTCGCGAGCACGCTGTTCGCTGAAGTAGTCTCCGTGCTCCCGGGCAAAGCCGATGATCTGGTTGGCCCAGGTGATGGCGTCTTCGTAGCGTTCGAAGCGCACGCTGGTATCGGCGCGTTCTCGCAGAATTTCGATGCCCAGCGCCGCCAGATCGTGGCTGTTGGCAAGCCCCAGTGCCTGGTCGTAGTGGCTCTGGGCGTGGTCGGCCTCGCCGAGGCTGGCGCTGAGCCGGGCCCGGGCAATCGCCGCCCGGCAGCGAATGGAGGGATAGGGAACGGCGTCGGCCAACTGCTGGAGCGCTTCGACAGGCCGGTTCGCGCGGCGCAACATTCCACGGTCGGCCCACATCTTCGCGGACGCCGCCAGCAGATCGGCGCGGGTTCGCCGCTCGATGGAGGGGGCGTCCAGGTTGATTGCACTTCCCAGATGGTTCAGCGCAGCCTCCGGGTCACCAAACCGTTCGTACCACCGGGCGAGAGCAAGGGAGGAGCGGGCCAGCAGGTCCGGGTTCTTGAGGCTTCGTGCCGTCTCGATGGAACGCCGAAAGTTCGCCCGCGCTTCGTCCAGGTCGTCCTGCTGCAGTGCCAACTGCCCCACCAGGAGTTGGGAGCGGGCAAAACCGGCGTAGTCGCGCGTCGTCTCGGTGAGCACGGCGAGCGGCTCCAGAAGGTTTCGGCACACGTCGTTGCGCGCCATCTCCAGAGCCAACTCGGCGGCCTCCAGTACAAAGCGCACTCGGATATGAGGCACGCCCAGCCCGTGCTGGCCCACCAGATCGCTGAGATGCTCGTAGTAATCGAGTGCCGTGTGTTGCCAGGCGTTTTGTTGCAGCCACTTGCCGTAAGGGTCGGCGAGGTTGAGCAGTTGCCGCCGGTCACCGGCGACGGCATACAGCCGCAACAGTGTCGGGGTCAGGCGGGCGGACTCACCGCGGGAGCGCCGGTGCACGTAGTGGCGTGACAGCGCTGCGGCCATGGTATCGAGCTTCCCGTCATCTCGGGCGGCGCGCCAGGTCAGCCAGTTCGGCACATCCGAGCGGTAACGCCCCCGGCGGGGGATGCGGATGGCCCCCTGGTTGACCAACTCCTCGGCTGCCGACTCGACCTGCTGGCGCGACATCTCCAGCATGGTGGTCACTGGATGAAGCGCCAGGGGGCGATCGGCGAGCGTCAACAGCGTCAGCAGCCGGTCCGCCGGCTCCGACAGACCTCGCAGGTCCTCCGGGGTTGGTGGGTCTTCTCCGCTGACATGCAGCGCCTCCAGGTCGCGGGGCTGACCGGCGTCGAAGAGCTGTCGCATCGAATCTTCGGCGCGGGTGCCCATCACCAGCAGCACCGGAAGGTCACCGATGGAGGCGATCAGGTCGCGCAACACGTTCAGCGACGCCTGGTCGATGCGTTCGACCCGGTCGACGACCAGCACATAGGGGCCGGTCTCCGAGAGCGCCTCCAGTACCACCCACAGAATTTCAAGGAGGTGGTTCTGACGGGTCGTCTCATCGACCCGTTCTGCGTCTTCGAGATGCCACAGCCTGGCGAGAGTCTGGCGTGCCGGCTGTGAGACGTTCCAGCCTTCCAGCTTTTGCAGCGCTTCCTGGCGGTTGTCCGGGCTTTCGGTCACCGTCTGATGGATGGAGCGTAGCACCAGGTCGCTGAACACGCCGAAGGGGCGGAACCGATCATCGTCGGAGGTGTGGATCAGCCCGGCGCTTGCGCCCGAGCGCTGGTCGACGGCATCGACGAGGCGGTCGACCAGAACCTGGCGGCCCCGTCCCATTCTCCCCGACAGCAACACCGCTTTACCCCGGCCACCGACGACGGACTGAAAGATCTCTTCGAGCGTCCCGGGCAACGGCGGACCCTCCAGCGCAGCAGCTCCCCGGCGCAGATGGCTCGACGGAAGTGCATCCTGCGTCTTCTGCTCGACTTCTTTCGGCTGGGAGTCGCCGTGGAATGCGCCGCCCTGTTCGAAGGCGCTCTCGAACTCGGTGCGGCTGATCTCGTCGAGGCCCACCTCCATGGTCGCTTCCTCGATCAACTCGTCGTCGCTTTGTTCGCGTTGGCGAAGCTCCTGCATCGTCAACGCCAACTGACGGTTGTCCGCCTGCAGGTTGTTGCCGAACAGATAGCCGATCAACTCCTCGTACAACTGCCCGCAGTTCTGGGCCCGGCCCGCCGGGTCCAGCGCCAGCATCGACTCCAGAATCTGATGGAGTTCGCGGGGAATATCGGCGTGCTCGGTGATGGGCGGGATCCGTCGCTCGGTGGCGCGCCGCTGCACCTCATCGGCGTCATCGGCGCGGTAGGGGTGAAACCCGGTCAGCATCTCATAGAGCACCAGCCCGAGGCTGAAGATGTCGCTTTTGCGGCTGTAGGGCTGACCGGCGGCGACCTCCGGGGCGGCATAAAGCACGCGGTCGATGATGTCCTGGTCGTCGATCGGATCGATCGCTTCCATCGCCCGCGACAGCCCGAAGTCGGTGATTTTGACCTCTCCGTCGTAGGAGAGCATGATGTTTTCGGGGCGCATCGACCGGTGGATGATATTCAGGTTGTTGAAGTTAAAGTCCTTCTGGCGGTGCGCGTAGTCGAGGGCTTTGGCGATTTCGGCAGCGATAAACACCGACATTTCATCGGGCCAGGGATGGTCAAAGCGCTGGGCCAGGTTCATCGCCCGGGCCAGATCGAGCCCGTCGATCAACTCCATGGCCACGTAGTACTTGTTCTGGTGTTCTTCGTGGCCCAGATCCAACACCTGGGCGATGTTGGCGTGCGACAGTGCCACCGAGCGCTTCGCCTCGTCGATCAGTGTCTCCACAAACTGTTCGTTCGCCGCCAGCCCGGGGGAGATGATCTTGACGCACAACACCTTCTCGAAGCCCTCGACCCCGTGGCTTTTGGCCTTGTACACATCGCCCATCCGGCCCTGTGCCAGCCGGGCGACCAGCGAGTATTTTCCGAACTCTTCGGGTTGTTCCAGCCGCTCTGTTCTGCCCATCGTCGCTCCTTCGCAAGCATGGGGGTTGGCGCGACCATAACGCACCGGCGGCGGGTTGTCAGGAAGGCTGGCGGTCAACGGCGAGGCCCCGAAGGTACCAAACCGCAGCGGTGTGCCTACATTGGTCGATAAGCCCAACTAATCTGCATTCATGTTCCGGGGGGATTATGAAGCATCGAGTCGGTGTGCTGGTACTATTCGTGTGCATGGTCGTTGTGATCGGGGCCGGCGTCGGCTGTGGCGTCGACTCGCCGAACCGCAGCGATGACGACGACGATATGCGCCACCAAATCGAAGAAGAGTTCGGAGCGCTGACGGACGATCAGATCGAGGGGTTTGAGAGCGAGCTGGAAGCGCAATACAGACATCTTCGCTCCACCTACGAGCGCTATGACGAAGCGCGAACGGCGGCAAATGAAGGAGACCACGATGCGCACCGGTTGCACCGGAAGCTGAAGCGTCGCCATCGCACCCTGGCGAGACTCCACGAGGATCGGCTGTGGTTGTATGCCCGCGACAATCAAGCCAGCCCCGCCGATGATCGGGGGCTCGCCGAGTCCCACCGAGCCGCAGCCAAATGGCATCAGGACCGCTATCGTGATGACGGTACGGGCGTCGAAGATCAGGATACCGACCTGGAGGCGCTGCGCGACCACCTCGAAGACGGTCCGTAGCAGCCCGCAACAATCCCGCCGTTGCAACCGACGGTGTCGGTACGTACAACTTGGTTGATACGAGGTGTGTGCAACGCATGTTCGAAACTCAGGTGTCAACTTCCAGGGTTCAGCCGATATGCCCGACAAGTCCAACCGCCGTTATTACGACGAATTCGCCGAATGGTACGAACGGGAACGCCATGACGGCTACCACCGGCTCATCGATGATCTGCAGGTCGATCTTCTCGAGGAGCACGTGCGCGACAAAGACGTGCTGGAGGTGGGATGTGGCACCGGTCTGCTGCTCGATCGCATCGCCTCGCTGGCTGA
>SKMT01000357.1 GCA_007120915.1 Myxococcales bacterium
GTCACCAGGGCGGCGATGGGCACGCCGACGGCGACGAACAGCACCGTGACTTCCGCGCCCAGGGGGCGGAAATCACGGAAGAGCACCGGCAGTGCCAGCGCCCCGGCCGCCAGTGCGGCGCAGCCGACGCCGAACCGGCGATGGCGGCTCTTCATCCCGCCCAGTGTCCAGACGATTCCGGTGGCCGTGCCCAGCGCCAGCGCCAGCGGAAGCTGTTCGAAGATCCAGGCGATTCCGGCGTAAAAGGGCGGGCGATCCGGTGGGTAGACACTGCCGCGAAACAACAGCTCTGCCGGCGGTTGTTCAAGCGCGGTGAGCACGTATTGGCCCAGGTTGTCGACGGGGGCGGGCCAGAACAGCGGGTTGGCGAGCAAAATCAGGGCGGCGACGACGGGAATGAGAAGCCGGTCGGCCTCGAAGGTCGGGGCGGCTACCAGCCCCGGGGCTTCGGCGTCGGTGGAGTCCAGCGGCACCAGAAGCTCGATGACAAGGATCACTGCCAGCACGGCGATCATGCCGGGCCACAGCATGATGCCCAGCGCGAACAGCGGTGCCCCCACGGCGACTCTAAGCCACCAGGCCCAGCCGGTGGCGTACCAGACCAGCAGGCTTGCCAGGAGCACCGGGAGAAGCAGAAACGTGGGGTCGAGCCGGGTGAACGTGCCGATCCAGGGCGCGGAGGTCAACAAGAAGATCAGCGACAGCCATCCGCCGACGGTCCCGGCGAGCCTCCGGCCGATGGCGAAGACCATGCCCGTGGCGGCAGCGCCGGCGACGACGCTGACCACGAAGAGCGTCCACTCTTCAAATCCGGTGGGAAACACCAGATAAATCAGCGCGGCGAACAACTCGATCAGTTCGACATTCTCGACGTTCCATTCGGCAACGACGGAGGGAGACTCGGCGAAGTCGGCGGCCAGTTCACGTGAGGCCTCCAGCCAGTCGATGGTCGAGTCGCCGAGCCCGCGAAACCCGGCGGCGACGATGTACACCAGCCCCATCAACGCCGCGGTCAGTGGGGCGAGATCGCCACGGAACAGCCTGTGGAGTGTCTGTTTCATCGCAGTCATTGCAACTCGAAGTCAAAACAGGCGTGGCGGCGCCCGGCATTGTCGGCGGTCACCTCGATGACAAGTTCGTTTGGCTCGTCGACGGCGGGCAGCTCGACGGTGTGCCAGCCGGTGCGGTCCGGATTGCTGTGGGTGGTGGTCTGGTCGGCGATGCGAGCGGTGAACTCGACGGGAACTCCGGGGCCGATGGCGCTGTCTCGGAGCGCTGTCTTCAGGTGAAGCCGCTCGTTGTCGTCGGTGACGGTGGCGACATCAGAGAAGGTGATGCGCAGAATCCGGTTGTCTATCGGATGGGCCCAGATGCAGTCGGAGGGGTCACCGTCGACGGTGATGCGGCGCTGTCCGACGCGGGTCCAGCTTGCGTCGCCGCACTGATGGTGGCCATCGGCTTCGCGCTGGCAGCGCTCGACGGTGCCGTCGGCGGCTTCGGTCTCCACGACGGCGGTGGCAAACCGCGGGATTGGCGCCAGCTCTCCGGGTTGCCACAGCGACCAGACCGATTCGCCGGCGACCCGCTGAATCTCGGTGTGCTCGAAATCCCGCGGGGGAGCACCGAAGACAAAGAGGGTGCCGTCGGGAGGCCAGCCGATGGCGGGGACCACATCGGCGTGCAACTCGTTGCCATGGCGCTCCGCCGCGGCGAGGGCGACAGGATCGTTCGCAAAGATCAGCTCCGATTCGGCCTCGTTGATCTGGGCGATCAATTCATCGGTGGGGTCGATAAACGCCGGGTGGCGGTCGAGCTGGAAAAACGAAATGCTGACGATGGCCGCCAGAATCAGCCCGGCGAGCACGAAGACGGTGCGCCGTTCCATCGGCGTCGGCGGTTCGGACTGATGTGGTTTTGGAAGCTCGTCAGACATCCCAGAACACCTCGTGCGGCTCCCAGCGGTAGTCTTCGAGTTCACAGATTCCGGCGGCGTCGAACTCGATGCCTTCGGCTTCCAGCAGTCGTCGCTGCAACTCGGCGCGGGCGGCGTCGCCCTTCGAGGAGATTCCGCCCTTCGCGTTGATGATGCGGTGCCAGGGGACGTCGCGGTCGTTTTTGAGCGACAGGCGCATCAGATTGCCCACCGCCCGGGCGGCGCGGGGGCTTCCGGCGTAGGTGGCGATCTGACCGTAGGTGGCCACACGCCCCGCGGGCACCTGGCAGACGAGCCAGTAGACGCGGTCCGAAAAGTCCTGCTGGGGTTGATTCATCGGCGACAACTCGTTGAGCCGGAGCGGGTAAACAGCACGGCGACGGTTGTACCGAGAGAGTCGGCAAGTGGTCAAAGGTGTCGGGATCGCTCCGGGGTGACTCAATAGCCTGCTCCCCTGGAGCGTAGCGAGAGGGGAGCTGTCCCGAAGGGACTGAGGGGTTGATTGTCGGCCCCCTCCGGGCGCATTCGCGCCCACCTCCCCCGGCGCTGTCGCTTCGGGGGAGGGAATTTCACAATCTCGTTGTGTGGGAACTCAGAAAAACCGGTCGGGCTCGGCGAGAAACTCGTCGAGCCACCGCAGGTGGGTCGATTCGAGTTGTTCGTCGGCGCCGGAGGGGCTTCGAAGCTGGATGTGGCGGGCGGTGTTGCCGTCGATGCTGATGCCGACGTGGTGGGTGTGGGTGTCGTCGCCGCTGATGCGGATGCGATAGGCCCGGCAGTTGGTGCTGCATTCGTCTGCGGGAAGCGAGGTCTTGTCGACGACGTCGAGGCGCTCAAAGAGGTTGGCGGCATAACGGTCGACGTCGTCGGACGCGGTCAGCGGTTCTTCGAGAAGCTGCCCGGTGGTCAGGAGCGTGTCGAAGTTGAGCCGGCGCGTGGTGGCGTCGCGGGGGTTTCCGTCGGCGTCGGGTGGGTCGAGCTGGACCGCTTCGGTGTCGGTGAGGCCGTCGTCGAGGCCGGGAGTCGGCAATTCGGTCGCTTTGGCCGGGGGCGTGGAGGCGGTGAACCCGGCGAACAGTTCGGCGACGAGTTCGTCGTCGGGGCGCTCGTTGGCGGTGATGGTGACGACGTAGCTCGCCTGGCCGGTCGAGAAGGTGTGGGCGACGCCGTAGCGGTTGTGGTGGCCGAACTCTCCAATCCATCCCGGGGGCTGGTCACTCGACTCGGCGTCAAACGGCCCGGCGAGACGGGTGTCGATGGCGTGGGGCAGTAGATCGTGGGGGTAGGCGGGGGTGAAGCGGTAGACCACGGCGTCGATACCGTCGGCGTCGTGGCGTACCGCGAAGATGGCGTCGTCGGGGGCGTCGATCTGCTGGAAGCCCGCCGGTGTATGCCAGGTGGCGTCGTGGTCGTCGTGGTGGTGGGTGGTGGCGCAGGCGGCCAGCAGTGCGACGGAGAGGATGATTGGGGTGAAGGGTTTCATGGTGTGTCTCAGAGGGTTTTCGTAGGCCCCCTCCGACCGCTTCGCGGCCACCTCCCCCGCTCGGTTCCCGGCGGGGGAGGATGTGCATTAGAACAGTTGTTCGCGCCCGCGGCGAAGCCGGGCGATGGCCTCGTCTTTTGGAAAGGTCGCCACCAGGGAGAATACGGAGGGGCTGGACGTGGCGCCGGTGAGGCTGATGCGCGTTGGTTGCGCCAGGTTTGCGAGCCCCAGGTCGTGGTCGTCACCGACGGCGCGGTACACCTCACCGACGGTGTCGGAGTTCCAGTCGTCGATCTCTTCGAGTCGGCCGATCAGATCGTCGATGGCCTCGGCATTGTCGGCGTCGATCCACTTGTCGACGGCGGCGTCGTCGTAGTCGAAGTCGTCGGTGAAGAAGTAGGACGCTTCGTCGGTCAGCTCCACCAGCGTGTCGGCGCGGTCGCGCATCAGCTCGACGATTTCGACGAGGTGATCGTCGTCTTCGGCCTCGAAGCCGCGGTCCTGAAGGAAGGGAACCCAGCGGTCGGCCAACTCGGCGGGGTCAAGCTTTTTCATCCACTCTGAGTTGACCCAGCGCAGCTTGTCCTCGTCGAACTTCGAGGGGCTTCGGCCCACGGAGTCGAAGCCAAAGTACTCGACCAGCTCGTCGTGGCTGAAGATCTCCTGGTCGCCGTGGGACCAGCCCAGCCGGCTCAGATAGTTGGTCAACGCCTCCTGCAGAATTCCCCGGTCGCGGTAGTCCTGTACCGACGCGGAGCCCTTGCGCTTGCTGAGTCCCTCCAGAAGCGGCAGGTGAGCAAACCGCGGGGGTTCTTCGCCCAGTGCGTGGTAGACGGGAACCTGTCGGAAGGTGTTGTTGAGGTGGTCGTCGCCGCGGATGACGTGGGTCACATCCATGTCGGCGTCGTCGACGACGACCACGAAGTTGTAGGTCGGGGTGCCGTCGGTGCGGCGGATGATGAAGTCGTCGAGCTCCTCGACGTCTACGGTCACCTCGCCCTGCACCAGGTCGTCGACGGTGATCGAGCCGTCCTGCGGCATCTTGATACGCACCGTGTGCGGTTCGTCTTCCGGATATTCGTCCAGCTCGCGGCAGGTGCCGGGGTACTTCGGTTTGCGCCCCTCTTCGAGAGCCTGCTCGCGCTGGGCCTCCAGCTCTTCTTCGGTGCAGTAGCAGCGGTAGGCGTGGCCTTCGTCGAGCAGCCGGTCCACAGTGTCGTCGTACAACTCGAATCGTTCCGTCTGCAGCACCGGGCCTTCGTCGGGGGCCATGCCGAGCCATTCCATCGCTTCGATGATACTTTCGGTGTACTCGTCGCGGCTTCGCTCTCGGTCGGTATCTTCGATGCGCAGAATGAAGGTGCCGTCGTTGCTTCGGGCAAACAGGTAGTTGAACAGGGCGGTGCGCACAC